>JAOZLN010000092.1 GCA_029934845.1 Candidatus Sabulitectum sp. | reverse complement strand
CGGTTCTTGCAGGAATACCCCCAATGCCTGTGTTCTGGGCCAAGTTCTCTTTTCTTGCCCACCTGGCATCAGGGTTCCCGGTTATCTTCTATGCAGTACTCACCGGGCTTTTCCTCGAGGCTGTTTACCTGTTCCGGTTCTGGAGTGCCAGATCACAGAAGGTAAGGGTTGAGAGACCCTCAAAGCCATCAGCAGTGGCAGCTGTTCTTCTTGTGCTTACTGCAACTATCTGGATCACCAGGATGTCATGGGGAATGCTTGATTTTTCAGGCTCAATAATCACATCAACCGGACTCAGGAATATCTTCCACGGTCTGTTTGCTGTGGGAACTCTTCTTTGCCTGCCAGGTGTATTCAACCGGATAGGCCGGGAAAAGAACTACTGGTTCTGGCTTCTTATATCCGGTGCAGCACTTACAATTCTTCCAGCAGCAGGTAACGGGATAACATTTTACCTTCTCTGGGAGATATCTGCTTTTGCTGCAGTTATTGGTGTAAGTAAAGGTGTTGGAGCCATTAAGGGTGCCTTCTGGTATGCCGTTTTCGCCTCGCTTTCCGGTTATCTGCTTCTTGCAGGAATCCTTCTTTCCAAGGGCAGTTTTGTCATAGCAGGACTACCTGCAATCCTTCTTACAATTGCTGCTCTTGTTAAAATGGGGCAGTTTGGAACACATCTATGGAGCGTTAGAGCATATCCGGTTGCTCCTGGAACAATGCCTGCGTTCCTTGCAGGAACTGCTTCAAAGGCAGGAGTTATTCTTCTGGTTGCTGTAGCCCTGACCACAACAGGAGGAGCCCTTCCGTGGGGAAGAGTTCTGGCCTGGATGGGGGCTCTTACAGCACTTGCAGGTGCCGTACTTGCAGCTTTTGCACCTGATTACAGAAAAATGCTTGCTTACGCAAGTATTTCCCAGGTGGGTTATGTGTTAATGGGGCTTGGTCTTGCCAGCATTCTTGGATGGACTGCTGCTTTCTACCAGACTATCCATCACCTGATCTTCAAGATGGCTCTTTTCCTTGGAGCAGCTGGTGTTGTTTACCGAACGGGAACCTCCGAATTCAATAATCTCGGCGGTCTGGTGAAAAAAATGCCCTGGACCTTCGCCTTCACCCTTATTCCAGTGATCTCTTTTGCAAGCATTCCACCGCTGGCCGGATTTGGTGGTAAGTGGCTTTTATACAACGGGCTGATCGAACAGGGCTGGCTTCCAGTTCTGATAGTTGGAATGTTTGCTTCGGTTGTAGCATTTCTCTACTCATTCAGACTTCTTCACGGGGTTTTTCTGGGGCAGCTTTCGCCAAGAAATGCCCATGCAAAGGAAGCACCTCTTCCTCTTCTGATCCCTCAGGCAATTCTTGCAATGGCCATTATGGTGCTCGGTTTCAAACCAACGATTCTCTTGAATTTCCTGGTTCCTGCTCTGGAGGCCATACCCGGCCTTTCGGGGCTTGCTCCTGTGATACAGGGAGATATGGTTCTTACAACCATGGGTACATGGAATGCCTGGATGGTGGGGCTGATGGTTATGGGATTTTTCGGAGTTGCATTTGTGTTCTTCTGGATATCAGGGCACAAACCGAAGTATGTAGGACAGCTTGATCTGGGATTTGCCGGGGAGATGCCTCCCTCTGCAGATGAGATACACTACTCAAACAACTTCTTCAGACCTTACGCAAGAGCGCTGTCATTTCTTCCGAAGATCCATGCAGAGAAAATATTCCGTGGAACAACAAAAACATTCAATATGCTCGGGGATGGTGTCAGGGCATTGTTCACAGGAGACGGCAGAACATATCTGGCACACTCACTGATCTTCCTCCTGCTTTTGTTCGTATTCCTGAATGGAGGGATGTGATGTTTGCTAACTTCTCTTCTATTGCACTGACCATACTCGGTGCTCTGACCTGGGGTCTGCTGCTGGGCGGTATTTCCAGAAGTGTCACTGCCAGGATTCATGGCAGAATGGGCCCAAGAGTCACACAGAATTTTATTGATCTGTGGAAGTTGTTCAGAAAAACATCTTCCATTCATCACGGAGGAATGTTCTGGATGGCTCCCATGTTCCGTATCACCGGTGCTATCTGTGTATTGATAATGGTCCCACTGGTTGTGGGGCAGAACATCACCTACAACATGTCTTTTGCCGGGGATGTTTTCCTTTTGATCTACATCATGTTCTTCGGCTGTCTGGGAATGGCTCTTGGTGCTGGTAATTCAGGCCATCCCTATGCAGTAATTGCCGTGAGCAGAGGACTGGCGCAGATGTCATCTTACGAGCTGTCTTTCTCTATTGCAGTGGTTGCCATTGCAGTGGGGCTGCACACCTTCAAGATCGAGGGTATTGTGGCAGCACAGCAGGCGGGAATAACAAGCTGGAACATCTTCCGTTTCCCCTTTGCTTCAGCAGGAGCACTACTGGCATTTCTTCCAATGCAGATGGCATACCCGTTTGGAATTGTTCTGGCTCCCCAGGAGATACCAATCGGTCCACCTACAGAGTACAGCAGCAGAATGCTTTCCTTCATGTTCAGTGGCAGGGCTTTGTTCGGAGTAGCCAAGCTGATCCTTTTCGTCAGTCTTCTCTTCGGTGGAGCTTCAAGCTGGCTGGGCCTTTTCGTAAAAACATTTCTTCTGTACATGTATCCGGTTGTGGTCAGTTCGGTGTTCCCAAGATTCAGAACGGAACAGAGCATCAGGTTCCTATGGTTCATTCCTACCACTCTGGCCCTCGTGGACCTTGTCCGCGTGATGCTTTAGGAGGCGCTATGTATTGTAATCAACCCCCGGAGAAACCCGGGAACAAGAAAGAGCTTCTGGAGAAGATCACCAACATGGCAAGGGCCAACAGTTTGTGGGTTACCGCCTATGGTACTGGATGTGGCTCTATTGAACTGAGACCCCTTGGAACATCCAGATTTGATATGGAACGGTTTGGAATTGCCATGAGACCCACGCCAAGACAGGCGGATGTGCTGATAATATCCGGGTATCTGGCAACAAAAACCCTGAAGAGAGTGATCAGAGTATACGAGCAGATACAGGATCCCAAATACATTATTGCTCTGGGATCATGCACAATTAACGGTGGAATGTATTTTGATTCATACAACACCTTGAATGTACTGGACAAATACCTTCCTGTGGATGTTTATGTCATGGGATGCATGCCCAGACCCGAGGCCATTATTGATGGCTTCAGTCTTCTCATGCAGAAGATCAAAGACGGCAGGGCACATGGATGGAAGCACTACAAAGAAAACCTGGATTACTACCGGGAAAATCAGAAGAAGATCATCACTGACTGGGATCTTCCGGACTACAACTGGTAAGGGGTGAAAATATGATTGACAAAGTGAAAAATGGATTTGAGATCCGTTTCCCCCTGTACAAACTGGTCAGAGAACAGCACAACTATCTTCATGTGAAAGTAGACATGGTTTCAGCCATGGATGCAATCGTAATGGCTAAGACCAGTCTTGGTCACAATGTTCTTCAATTGATAAGTACAGTGGACAGAATTGAGGATGGTGTTTTTCAGATAACCTGGATCCTGGAGAATTACGGTGCCTGCACCGTTCTGCTCATAAGTGCAGATTTCCCCAGAGAGAATTGCCTTGTGCCATCTTTAAGCCAGATATGGCCCGCTGCAAGTGCTTTTGAACGGGAGATCTTCGAGATGTATGGAATAAGTTTCCCCGGCAACCCCAGAGAGGGTGAAGACTTTCTTCTGGAGAGCTGGAAGGATACCCCTCCAATGCGAAGAGATTTTGAAACAGAAGAGTATGCAATGAGAGTTTTCGGGGAAAGACAACCCCGAGAGCACATCGACCCGAGACAGTACGTTGGAGACATTGTAGGCGAGTGGAATACTCCCATGGGACGCAAGAGAAAGGAGGAAAAGTAATGGGTGTTAACCCTGCAACAGACCCGAAAAAGACCACCCACCTTTTCTTTGGCCCCCAGCATCCCGGTGTTACCGGTAATATGAGCGTTGAAATGTGGTTTGACGGTGACCAGATAACCAAAGCCATAACCCATGTAGGATATCTTCACCGGGGTTTTGAGAAGCTTATGGAAAAAAGGCTGTGGATACAGAACTTCCCTCTGGTATGCAGGATCTGTGTTCCTGAACCGGATATAAATGAAGAGTGTTATGCCATGGCAATAGAAGAACTCACAGGAATCGAGGTACCTGAGAGGGCAAAATGGATCAGAACTCTTGTTCTTGAACTGGCTCGACTTGCGGTTAACCTTATGGCTTTTGGTGGGCAGGGCGGTACTCTGGGTCTTGGCACAGCTGCTATGTGGGGCATAACCTTCAGAGATTTCGTTCTTGATCTGTTCGAGGAACTTACAGGGGCCAGAATTTACCACATTTACATTCAGCCCGGTGGTGTCCGGCGGGATTTACCGCAGGGATTTGGGGGCAGAGTGGAAAAAGTTCTGGAAAAGATAGAGAAAAGGCTTCCAGAGCTGGACCGTCTTGTATTGAACAACGCCATCTTCAAACTTAGAACTCAGAATGTAGGAGTTGTTAAACCTGAATGGATAGAGGAATATGGGCTTGTGGGCCCTGTGGCACGCGGCAGCGGATCAGTAAGAGACGTTAGAAAAGATGCTCCTTACGAGATATACAGCAAGCTGGAGTTTGATGTAGTTACCGAATCCGGGAACGACATCTTTGCCCGGGTAATGGTTAGAAGAAGAGAAATGGATCTGAGCATATCTCTGATAAGACAGATACTCAGTAAAATGCCACAGGGGCCGGTGGCTACAAAGCTGCCCAACCTGACCGAGTGGCGGGTTCCTGCAGGAGAGGTTTATTCACGAGTGGAATCTTCCCGTGGTGAATACGGCTACTATGTGGTCAGTGACGGTTCTCTGAAGCCAAGGCGAGTGCATGTGAGAGGCCCTTCATATGTACACGCAGTTCCCCTGCTGGAAAGAATGCTTGTTGGAGCCAATATCGCCGATGTTTCAAACATCATGGTAAGTCTCACCACATGTCCGCCAGAGATAGAGAGGTAGGCACAATGAAATTCACAGATGTAATCTCTCCTTTTCTGGCCTGGTCACGCGCTGCGAAAAAAGTGGATACTATCCCATATCCCAACCAGCAGAATCCCGGTGCCGACAGATATCGCGGTTTTCATATCAACGATACCAGCAAATGCATCGGATGCGGCAGATGCGAAACAATATGCGAGAACAAAGCAATAGATATGGTAAAGGTAGAGGGCGTTGATCCCGCAAAAGGCGACTCTGGTCTGAGACCGGTGGTAGACTACGGCAGGTGCTGCTGGTGCGCACTATGTATTGATGTCTGTTCAACAGGATCTCTGGCTTTTACCAACAGCTACAGCTGGGTAACAGAGAACCCGGATACCTGCCGTTACACACCAGGAGTTGATCAGAAGCCATGGGACAACCAGGAAAAGGGCTTCAGACAGAACAATGATGTTCTTGGCTGGGCCGGCTCACCCAGAGAGCAGATGGAGATCGAGACCCCGGAAAAGCGAATTGAGAATTTTGATGAAGTGGTAAAGGGCTACACCATTGACCAGGCCATGGAAGAGGCTGCAAGGTGTATTCAGTGCGGCCTGTGCATCAGTGCCTGCCCGGCACACATGCATATACCGGATTACCTGAAAGCAATTGCTGAAGGCAGATTTGTTGACGCTGTAAAACTGTTCTACGACAACAACCCGCTTCCGGAGATGTGTGGAAAGGTCTGTACCCGTCAGTGCGAGACAGTGTGCGCAATGGGCTATCAGGGAGAATCAATAGCCATCAGATGGCTGAAGCGATTTGCATGCGAGCAGTTTGAATCTCTGGCAGATGTGCTGGCTCTTGATGCTCAGCCTGGCGAGCCAAACGGTAAAAAGGTTGCAGTTGTGGGAGCTGGCCCATCGGGACTCAGCGCTGCCTACTACCTTTCCCGCAAGGGCTACGAGGTTCATGTGTATGACAGACTTGAAAAAGGAGGCGGTGTTTCCTGGTATGCCATACCGGAATACAGGCTTCCAGCAGACGGCATCAGCAAGCAGATGGAGGTCTTCGAGCAGGCTGGTGTGATCTTCAACTACGGAAAAGATGTAACAAAAGAACTGCTTACCGATCTGGAAAACAGATTTGACGCAGTCTACCTTGCAGTTGGGCTTCAGAAGCCATCCGATGCAAGAATAGAGGGTGAGGACATTTCGGAAGTGAAGCCTGCGTTCGATTTCCTTATGAATGCACCTGACAAGGGTCAGAAGCTCACCGGCAAAAAGGTAATAGTTATCGGTGGGGGAAATGTCGCCATGGATGCTGCCCGAACCTGCGTAAGGCTGGGAGCCGATGTGGTTCTCTCCTACAGAAGGCGTATAGAAGACATGCCTGCAGATGACGAAGAGATCCACGAAGCCATGGAAGAGACCATTGATTTCAGACCAAAGACGATCCCCATCAGGATTGAGAGAACAGAGTCGGGAATCAGGTATCTGTACCACGAGGCAAAAATGGTGGACAATCCCAAGGGCGGAAGACCTCTTCCCAAGCCCAAGGATGATGTTGAACACGCAGTTGACGCAGACATTCTTTTCTCGGCAATTGGTCAAACCTCCGACATTGAGTTCATTCCCGAGTCAATGCAGAAGGGAATGAAGCTTAAATGGGGCCGGATCATCGTTAACGAAAGCCAGTACACAGGCTACAAAAACTTCTTTGCCGGTGGAGACATAACACCAGGCGAGGGAGATGCCATAACAGCCATAGCCGACGGACTACGGGCTGTGCAGGGAATAATCGACAGGCTGAGATAACAACAGTCTGAATGAAAAGAGCAGCAGGCGAGGGTGAGAATCTTCGCCTGCTGTTGTGTTATTATTATGTGCTGCAGGAAGTCACTGGATTTGCAGAGTGTTTTTTACTTTCGTGTATACAAGCGGTGGAGGTGTAAAATGCCAAGGTCAGTTGAAGCCACAATCGAAGTTGATGGAAAGGTTCAAATCAAGGAACGCATTCACCTGTCACATGCTTGCAGGGCAATAGTGACAATATTTGATGAACCTGATATTCCTGAGACTGCTGTTCTCAGCGAAGCCGCACTCGGAGAAGACTGGAACCGGCCGGAGGAGGAAGAGGCATGGTCGCACTTGCAGCAGGTTCAATAGTTCTTGTTACATTCCCATTCTCGGATTTGCAAAAAGTAAATTGCAGTCAGATGTTGTTCTTGCATCCAGTCAATCCTGTCGTAGTAGCATCAAAATCAGCAAAGAATGAATATCACAAAGAGATGTCAAGGTGGTCATCTCCTTACAAACTTTGTCGCTTGTGTATGTTTCCTTGACGGAAGTTCACAATTGAGGTAATGTTTCCTTGTAGAAAGGAAACATCGTGAATCACATAGAACAATTCGTAGCAAATTCGTTGTTTCGACCGATTCCGGATCTCAGGCCTCGAATACTGGATATCAGTCCAGTGGCTGGCATGGCCTCGGTTATTATTGGAATGAGGCGAACAGGTAAAACTTTTCGATTGTTTCAACACATAAACAAACTGGTTTCAGAAGGAGTGGATCCTTCAACGATTTTATACTTGAATCTTGAAGACGATAGATTACATCCATACGGGTCTGGGATTCTATCAGATCTGCTGGATGCCTTCTTTCGGATCAGTCCACAGGCCAGGCAGGGAAGCTTTCATCTGTTTTTAGATGAGATTCAGAGTATTTCAGGATGGAGCCGGTTTGCCAGGAGAATAACAGATAACTCCAGTGCCAGTCTTTATGTTACAGGTTCTTCAGCAAAATTACTTTCTACAGAAGTGGCAACCGAATTCAGAGGAAGGGAATTTGCCAGAGAGCTGTTTCCGTTGAGTTTTAAAGAATTCCTACTTTTCCACAAAATAGAACTCCCACCAGAATATCCTCCAGGTAAAACAGTTTTTGATATGGAGGATCTTTTCAAGAAGTATCTTGACCAGGGTGGTTTTCCAGGGATTCAATCAATGAATGATTTTCAAAGAAATCAAGTTTTACAGGATTATGTTGAGCTGGTTTTAGTAAGAGACATTATTGAGCGGTACTCAATAAGGAATATCAATGCAGTAAGATCTTTTGCCCGAATGCTTCTGCAAAACTCAGGTTCACTGTTTTCAGTTAACAGAATTCATAACGATTTTAAATCAAGAGGAATCTCAGTGGGTAAAGAAATGCTGTATAACCTTGTTGCACATTTTGAGGACGCTTTTCTTTTGTTTCCAATTTCTGTATTCAACAGATCTTTAAGAGTAAGAGAGGTTAACCCCAGGAAGATCTACACCATCGATCCCGGTTTGTCTTTTTCTGTCTCATCTGCTGGAGTTTCAAATCTGGGATCGAGACTTGAAAACTGTGTCTTTTTAAATTTGAGAAAACGATTTTACTCCCGCCATGATGCCTCTATCTGTTACTATATCACTAACAGCAAACATGAAGTTGATTTCATTACAGGTGATCCGGAAACAAATACTGCTATTGAACTCATTCAAGTGTGCGCAGATTTAACAAACTTGAAAACCCGGGAC
>JAOZLN010000360.1 GCA_029934845.1 Candidatus Sabulitectum sp. | reverse complement strand
CAGTTTAGTAAAATGCTGTCTTGCAGCGTACGGAATGTAGCATCTTCAGTGAAAACTGGAGGTGCAGATGTCACGGAAGAGGACTGAATTGAGAAGAATCAGAGAAATACTCAGGCTTCATCATGAGCTTGAATACAGCGACAGAGAAATAGCTCGGGCATATAAGATGTCTCACACGACAGTAAGTAAGATATGCACAGCTGTTCACGAAGCAGGCTATACATGGCCTTTGTCTGATGAAGTAGATAACAATCTGCTTCAACAAATCTGTTATCCACGGAAAAGCCATTCTATGTCCAAGCATCCTCAACCCAACTGGGAAGGCATTTGGAAACAAATGCAGCGTAAGGGTATGACTCTCCGGCTCCAATGGTTGAGGTACAAGGATGAGCACTCTGACGGATACCAGTACAGCCAGTTTTGTGAGTATTACAATCGCTGGTGCAAGAAGAAAAATGTATCGATGCACCAGGAGCACAGAGCAGGAGTTAACACCGAGGTAGACTACGCCGGCTCAACACTGCCTCTAACAGATCCTGTAACAGGAATTGTTAAGCAGGTACCGGTTTTTGTGAGTGCTCTTGGTGTATCGGGTCTCCTCTATGCGGAGGCCACTCTTAGTATGAAGCTCCCGGACTGGATAGGCTCTCATATGAGAATGTTTGAGTTTTATGGAGGAGCCACAGAGATTTTAATCCCCGACAATCCGAAAACAGGCGTGAAAAGACCCTGCAGGTATGATCCGGATATCCAGCGAACCTACGAGAACATGGTCAGGCACTACGGCGCAGTTGTTATCCCTGCCAGAGTGCGGAAACCAAAGGACAAGCCTCAAGCTGAGCGTGGCGTGCAGGAAGTGTTGCGCTGGATAATTGTCCTGCTCCAGGAGAGGGCATTTTTCACTTTGGAGGAGATGAATGAGTCAATCTTCGATGAATTGGAAAAGATCAACAGCAAACCGTTCACTGTCCGTGAAGGTAGTAGGAGAAGTGTGTTTGAGGATTTGGATAAGCCATTGCTCAGGCCCTTGCCCTCGGAACACTTTACTTTTGAGGAGTGGAAGAAGGTAAAAGTCCACATCGACTACCATGTTCAAATCGACTACAACAAATACAGTGTTCCATATGTCCTTGCCGGTCAGAAACTGACAGCCAGGATCACAGGAACAACTGTTGAGCTTTTCAATGGCGAGAAGCGAGTAGCCAGCCACATGCGAGAGCTGACCGGCAGGAACCGCTACAGTACTCATGTAAAACATATGCCTGAGAATCATGTGAAGCACCTGAAGATGACCCCGGATAAAATCATGAGGTGGGCTGTTAGGGTTGGCAGCCATGCCTCTGAAATGGCAGAGACAATACTGAAGCGCAGAGAACATCCAGCCCAGGGTTACCGGGTTATTCTCGGAATTATGAGCTTGAGCCGGAAATACGGCGAAGAGCGCTTGGAGAAGGCCTGCGGTATGGCCTTGAGAAATAATTCACTGCGTTTGAAGGATGTGAAACTGATACTGCAGAAAGAGCTTGATCTTAGCCAGTTTGACGGAAAGGACGAAGAGGATGAACCAATCATGCACAAGAACATCAGAGGTGAGGAATTCTACGCAAGGGAAGGATCTGGAAAATGCTGAAATACCCATTGCTTGAACAGCTGAGAGAACTGAAGTTGCACGAAATGGCTACTTGTTATGAAGAGCAGATGAAAACAAAAGACATACTGAAATATTCTTTTGAAGACCGATTGGGAATGATGCTAGATCGGGAAACAATCACAAGATCGAATCGTCGGACTACTAGTCGGCTGAAAAAAGCCAAGCTGAAAGTCAACGCATGTATGGAGGACATAAACTTCACTGTCGAAAGAGGAATCGACCGGTCTCTGATGATGGGATTCGCATCATGTCGATGGATCCACGAGCACCGTGGGATTATGCTTACGGGCCCCACTGGCGCCGGGAAGACTTGGATTGCCTGTGCACTGGCTCACAAAGCCTGTTTGCAGGGATATTCGACTATCTACAAGCGTGTCCCCAATTTCCTGAGAGAGATTGAAACATCCAAGGCAATTGGTACTTACGACAAGTTAATGAATTCACTGGCGAAAACGGATCTGGTGATTCTTGATGACTGGGGACTGGAAAAGCTGAACCAACAGCAGAGTCTGGTCATTCTTGAACTCCTTGAGGAGAGATACAACCTCAAGTCAACAATCATTGCATCACAGATCCCGCCCGAGAATTTACATGCAACGATCAAGGATCCCACGATTGCAGATGCTATCGTAGATAGACTGATTAACAACTCTTACAAGATCAGCCTGAATGCTGAAAACTCCATGAGGGGAATATCGTGTGGGTTGACTGAAGTAAACGATAATAATTAGAATTTGAGATCAGCAGTGCTGAACTGGAGAAATGAGAAATTCAAGTGGCCATTTTGGAACGGAATGCCTGGCCACTTTAGGCCAGAATCTGCTGGCCAGATAACTCCGGAACCACTGGCCAAATTAAACGGAATATGCAATCATTGCAAAATAATGTGGCGGGGGAAGTGCTGACGCTCTTCTACCCGCTCTCT
>JAOZLN010000359.1 GCA_029934845.1 Candidatus Sabulitectum sp. | reverse complement strand
AAAAACCAAAGAAAATAGCAGTTATCGGCCTGGGAACCTTTGGAAGCAGCCTGGCAAATGAACTGATCGAACAGAATGCCGAGGTTTTTGCAATTGACATAAAACAGGAGCTGGTGAACAACATAGCCGGTAAGGTTAACAATGCTATCTGCTTCGACTGCACAGACGAGAGGCAGCTGGAAGGCTACGGTATCGGAAACCTTGATCTGGCCATTGTAGCAATAGGTGAGAATTTTGGAAATACAGTAATAATCACAAAAATACTGAAAGACCTGGGAATCATCGTATACAGCAGAGCAAGCAACGACAGAGAAGAGATAATACTTAACGCAGTGGGAGCAGATAAAGTATATCGCCCGGAACACGAACAGGGAATCTCAGAAGCCAGAGCTATTACCTATTCCGGTGTTAAGGAATATGCAAGGCTGAAAGAGGGAATCGATATAATAGTCACTGAACCCACAAAGGTACAGATCGGAAAAACCATTAAGGAAATTGACATACGCAGATCACACGAGATAAACATAGCTTTCCTGGGAAAATTACAGAAGAACGGCGAATACGATTACAGAATTCCAAAACCAAATGATGTACTGGAAGAAGGCGATATGCTCTGGCTGATCGGTGCAAATAAAGATATCAGACAGTACAGAGAAAAATAGGCTGCTGCAGATTACAGAAGATCAATAAGGCCAGTGGTCTTCAGGGCTGCCGACCGCTCTTTGTTGATCCTGGTAAAAAGCTTCAACGCTGTTGCAGGAGAAGGATGTTTCTTGCAGAGAGATTTGATCAACAGGGCAATGGCTTTGGGAAAATCCGATGAGTCTGTTATAAAACTTCCAAGAGTAAGAAAATCCTCTTCCGAATAGCTGAGCGGTTCCAGAGAAGGGTATCTGCTTCTGATCTTTTTAACATAAGCAGGCACAATTGATCTGCTCTGGGGCCAGACCGGACCAAGTGACTCCAGCCATACATTAACTGCAGTAAGAATAAGAGTGATCTCACCAATACCCAGAGCTGAAGGTTCAGCCACCTCACCGTCAACAAACTCTGCCATTCCAGACCCCTCGGGAGACTTCAGAAAATCAACGAGTGCCTTTCCCTTTACCGTTCTGCCTGGAAGGAAGCCTTTGGATATTTTTCCTTCTCTTATTGGTATCAATCCTATCCCGGAGCTGGTATGCAGGCTGATCATTCCAGATTCACCCGATTTTCTGAGAGATTTCAAAAGCTGGATCAATTCGCCGCTGGAATTGTCCATTTCAGTCAACACCGGTTCTTCGCATAAATACTTTATAACCGGACCAAGTGATCCAGGCTCCAGAAAATGAAGAGAAAGAAAAAGTTCCCTTTTGTCTCTTTTTATCCGGTTCACGAACGAAGTTGAATTGAGAGAGTCAATACCGTGAATGAAATACGGTTTCCCCTGTCTGAAAATCATTCTGGCAAACACCTCGTTGCCGTCCGAGATAGCCCAGTAGCAGTCTTTCCTGAAATCTCTAAGCTCCGAACCGCCTGAAACAAGCTTGTCAAGATTAAGGAACATTATGGGAACACTATCCAGAAAACAACTGCTGTAAGGTAAAGAAACCGTCATATCAGCGCACAAGCCTCGCAATTCTTCCAATTTTAGGGAGCCCGCTACCAGGCTGCCACGACCAGTAAGTAACAACCGCCTGCCCCTTGACCAGTTCAAGGTCCAGAGGCCCCCATATTCTGCTGTCACTGGAGTGATCTCGATTGTCACCCATCATAAATACATTTCCATCAGGAACAATGTACACAGGATCACCGCCATTGTCCATAACCACACCGTCTACAATTCTTTCATAAGCAAGATCAGCAATGGCATAATTTGAATTCAGGTAAGGCAAACACTCAGGCCACTGCTCATCTATAATACTGGGGTTCAGTCTGTCCTGGTGTGCACAGGCATAAGGAGAGGGCTCACCATTCACATACAGCGTGTCATTGCGCACGGCCACAGAATCACCCTCTGTTGCAACAACCCGCTTTATGAAAGTAACTTCCTCATCCATGGGGTAACGAAAAACAATGCTCTCGCCCAGTTCAACCGATCCGGTTGCCGGCATAAGAAGCCATTTGGTGTCTCCCCGAAAGTTATGCAGAAGTGGCTGCATGCGGTCAGAAAAAGGGATCTGCTGCCCGTTCTCCGATTTCAACACCAGCAGATGGTCACCAACAGGAAGAGTGGGAGACATGCTGGGTGTAGGTATTCTGTATGCTTCAATCACATAGGGTCTAAGGAAACCGAAGAATACAAGAAGGGCTAATGCAAGTTGTAGAAACCAGTTACCGTATTTTTCAAGCTTGGGGTTCAAAATGCCTCCAGTTATCGGTTGTGAAAGCGATAATGACCAACGAAAACACTTTCGTCAACCACAAGACATCTTCCTATTGACAGTGTGGCACAAACAGAGCAAAATTGCTGTCTGTAACAAAAGGAATCGAAAGGAAATCAATGGAATTTTTCAACACAATAGTAAACTACTCGCCAGCCTCTATACCCGTGGGCAGAATTGGACTATTCACGCTGGGTATCCTCCTCTCGCTTGT
>JAOZLN010000358.1 GCA_029934845.1 Candidatus Sabulitectum sp. | reverse complement strand
ACTGTTGTCATAACAGTGGCCTCATACCAGTTCTCTGTTGTTATGGGTGTTTCTGAAGCACGGATCTCGTAGTACTGAGCATCAGCAACTTCGGTCCAGCGCAATGTAAATGCAGAGAATTCTCCTGTCATGTAACCCCATACAGGATCCACTGCACCTGCAGTATAACCGGTGTCAACCAGAAGAGTGCCCGTACTGACAGCAGTGGGCATAACAGGGTTTTGGGTTTCACTGAGGCAGGCAGCCACAGACGCCAGGGCTACAATTATTATCAGAGCAGGAATATGCTTTTTCACTTGTCTGACCTCCACACTACTACGGATATCCCGCGGTTCAATTTATGTCTTCTTATTCAGTGTACATCCAATAGGCTACTATTGTTCCTTTCGAACAAAGAAACAAGCGTTTCTGGAAACACCGAATCGGTAGCTTTTGGAATCGAACCCGCTTTGCTATGTTCACAGTATGATTGTTTCTTTCAACTTTTAATCAGGGGGCACATCATCAACAGATGTATCCGATACATACCTCTGTTTTTTCTGATGTCGGTGGAGGTTCCTGCGGAGGCTCTCATAATGTATACCTCGGATGCAGGTGAGAGCTGGGTCAGAGAAGATAGCAAAACGCTGTTCTGCCTTAATGATGTTGCAATAAGCATTATCACTGGAATAGCGATCTCTGTGGGTGACAATGGAACAATTCTGCGAAGAGGAGAGGATGGAACCTGGGCTGATGTTTCTCCCGAAGGGTTCACCTCTGATCTGTACTCGGTTGCTGTGGGGGTTTCCGGTATGATGGCTTGTGGTGCAGATGGTGCTTTGCTGTCGTCTTTTGACGGGGGCACCAGCTGGAGGGTCCTGGATAATTTCCAGCACAGTGGCACTGACCTTTACAGTGTAAATTTCGATCCCACCCATCCCAATTCTTTTCTTATTGCGGGAGAAAATGGATTTATCTATTCTTCTGAAGATGGTCTGATTGAAACTGAATCCAGCTCTGATTATGTAGCTTCCTGCGGTACTCTCTGCAATGGATTTCCCGACTTGATCATTGAAAGAGATGGAAGAGCTTACCGGATAGAGAGTAAAGACTGTTTCATTATCAGTACTGCGATTCTTGCAGGAGCAACTGAGATCGTTACCGGTGGAAGCAGATATACTGTTGTGGGAGAGAGGGGTTCAATTTGTCGGTTGTTGCCGCAGAATGAATGGGAATGCATTCCTCCGATAACTACACAGAATTTGAATGATGTGGCCTACATAATGTGGGGTCAGACCCTGTGTGCAGTTGGAGAGAATGGAACAATACTGATCTCTGAAGACAACGGTCTTACCTGGGAAATATCTAACATGGGAACCCCCAGAGATTTGAATGCAGTAGCAGGGAATGGTGCAGGGGTCGCCTGTATTGTAGGCAGCAGTGTAGTGTCAGGTATGGTGAACTTCTTTTCAACCAGTGAGGTTTCAGACTGAATGGATCTTAACAGCATTTACACAAGGCTGTTTGCCTTCTTCGGCCCCATGGGCTGGTGGCCGGGAGAATCGTCTTATGAGCATTTCATCGGCTGCATTCTTGCTCAGAACACCAGATGGGACAGAGTTGTTCCTGTTATTGAGAAAATGAAACAGCAGGATGTTCTTCCCCCAGAAAAGTTTCTTCAGCTGAATTCAGATGATCTGGCAGAAATTCTGAAGGGCTCCGGTACATACAGAATAAAGGCAGAGTATCTTCAAATTGCAGGCAGGTATATGCTTTCACAAGGCTGGGATGGCACCCCCGAATCAGTAACTGTTGAAACACAAGTATTGAGAGATCAACTTCTTACCCTTAAGGGTATTGGTCCGGAGACATGTGACTGCATACTGCTGTATGTGCTTGAAAGACCGGTTTTTGTTGTAGATGCTTACACCAGAAGAATTCTTAGCAGGCATGGATTGTGCGGCACGAAAGCAAAATACATGGAAATACAGGAATTGTTTCATGGTGCTCTCTCTCCTGATGTGGAGATGTTCAAAGAGTATCATGCTCTTCTTGTGGAATGTGCAAAGCAGTTCTGTAAATCGAAACCTTTGTGTACTGACTGTCCTCTGTTTGAAAGAGAATGATATTTATGATTATCAGAAGCATGGGCCTTCAGAAGGTTAGAAGAAACGCATGCAGTTGTGTCCGGGCACTCTATTCTTACAAGAAGTGGTGAATCTCATTCCATAGAGAATACTGGTTCCTGTGATCTTGTTCTTATTGCAGTCATACCGCAAGCTCACACTCACTAGACAATTCCGTTTATATTTCGTCTCCCTGCGGAGGGGTGCCAGAGCGGTTGAATGGGGCGGTCTCGAAAACCGTTGTCCTCTTTTTGGGGGACCGTGGGTTCGAATCCCACCTCCTCCGCCAGGGAATACTTTAATTGCATGGAATCTACAGGTGCTGCGTTCTGTCAGTAAGTAACAACTGAGTCATGTATAGTGTTATCGTTTCCGGGAGGCAGTTCCGTCAAGATTAGAATTTTGCCAGTTTCAGAACCTTCCTCATAAGAGAATCAATATCCTTCCGGGAGCGCAGTGTAAATCTGTAGAAACCA
>JAOZLN010000091.1 GCA_029934845.1 Candidatus Sabulitectum sp. | reverse complement strand
TGATGATTATGCAGCAGCACAGGAAGAATTCTGTGCAGATCAGTCGGTGTATCTTAAAGAAATACTATGAAAATTCTTGTAACCGGGGCTGCAGGTTTCCTGGGGAAAAGAGTTGTCCGCATTGCGTCTGCTGCAGGGAATGAGGTTCTCGGTCTTGATCTCTTCGAAAAACATCAAATTCTAAAATGTGACCTTTCAGACAGGGATGAAGCATCAAGTGTGCTTGGCAGCAGCCACTTTGATGCAGTTATTCACCTGGCCGGCATAAGAGGAAACTACCGGGACATGACCCGTATCAATATTCAGGGAACTGCAAACCTGCTTAATGCTTTCCATGAACCACCGGACTGTGTTGTTCTGGCAAGTTCCTGTGCAGTTTACGGTATTCCTGAGGCCCCCGATGGCTGCACAAGCGAAGAAGACCCTCTGGCTCCCATGACAGACTACGGCAAAACCATGCTGGAGAAAGAGCAACTGACAGAAATGATCTGTTCTCAGCGCAAGATGGCTTTCTCTTCTGCGAGAATATTCAATCTTTTCGGTGCTGACCAGGCTCCATCCATGATGACCTCTGCTGTTGCCCGGAAACTTGTAAGAATTTCTCTGGGGAAATTGCGCCCACCGCTTCATACCGGCCCGCTTCGAACCCTCCGGGATCTGATCGATGTTGATGATGTTGCGGAAGCTATGGTTTTGATGGCAGTAAATAAAACTGCCGGGTATTTCAATCTTGGCACAGGTATTCCAAGATCAGGAGTAGAAGTAGTAAGTACGATACAGAGCATTCTGAAGACGCAGATACCTGTGGAAACAACCTCAGAGCTTGATCCAATGGTTCAAGCTATTTACGCTGATATTTCCAGGGCGAGATCAGAACTGAACTGGGCTCCCTCTGCTCCGTTCCGAACAACCCTTGAGTCTATTGTGGATCACTGGCTGAAACAGGAATCTACCTGATTACAATCCTATCATCTTCCCATACAAGAATCGGCTCCTCCACACCATCGATCTCATTTCTTACCAGAATGAATTCACACTGGCTTTCCCTGCTGATGGATCTCATGTACAAAGGGACATTTTTCATCTCTGCCCCGTACTCAGTATCTCTTGTAACTTGAACAAAACATATCGAACCTTCACCTGCAGGAAGCAGATCGGCAATATCTTCCAGTGAAGTGAATACGCTCTGGGTAATTATTCTGCTTCTTTTAAACGCAAGGCTTTCTCTTCTGGTTACAGCCCCGGCGGCAATAAGAATCAGGATTGCAATTCCCACCTGAATCTGCTTTCCTCTTTTACCCGTAATTGCAATACTCCCGGCGAAATACACAATGAACAACAATGCAAAGGCAGAGGGAGCATAAGCATAATGGATCGTTGCATCACCAATTATAGATTGAAAACCGTATGCCCCTGTGATCAGTACTGCAACTCCCACCTTCCGCCACTTTTCCATCTTTCCCCTGGCGTAGTTTGCTATCACAAAAAGAAGAGTCAGATACGCTGCAAGCTTAATGACGGTTGGATTAATCAGGAATACACCTGTGGCCTGAGCGATTAAGATAGCCAGGTGCAGCGGAACTTCTGTTAATTCAGTATAACCACCATACCCACCGATGTTGCCGAAGATCATATTTCTCATCATGAAATAAAGAATTCCCACAACCATCAAAGAACCAAGAAAAACAACAGTATTCTTTTTGCATCTCTCTCTGCCGGGCCAGAGAAAATACATTATCGGTAAAGCAAGGATGTTTACCATTCCAAGTTCCTTGCTCACCAGAGAAAGCAGCAGAAACAGCGCAGGCACAAGAGCCTTCCATGTGGTTTTTGAATTTCTGGAAAGAGAATAAGTTGAAATTAAAGCAAGAATAGAAAAAAGACTAGCCATTACATCAGGACGGGCGGATATCATTCCCGTAGCCACCAGTGCTCCCGGATGAACTGTAAACAAAACCCCTGCGAATAGTGCCAGCCACTTCCTTTCAGACAGCAGCATCACAAATTTTGCTACAAAAACAGCACAAAGCAGATGGAGACCCAGATTCACCAGTTTGTATCCCAGGGAATTCATTCCAAACAGAGGATACTCAACCATGTATGTAGCACTGGCAAGTGGTCTGAAAAAACCTATCAGATCGCCTTCGTTGTTGTTCCAGCTCCAGCCGTTGATCATATACTCTCCGAAAGGCATTCCTGCGCCTAACGGATTCAGGTATGTCAGGAACTCTTGCGGGTCGAAAAATGTCTGGAGCACAGGAGCAAAAACAAGAAATACAAAACCGGCAAAGGCTGTGATCAGCACAAGTTTTATCACCCAGTTTATTTTCTTAAGCAATGCCATCTCCATTCATTTCAGATCCTTCAGAATCTCTTTTTGACTTTCGGAATGATATTCGGGCCACCACAAGACTTATCTCAAAAAGAACATACAGAGGAAGAGCCAGCATAACTTGCGTAAGTGGATCAGGCGGGGTAAGTATTGCAGCCATGATCAAAAGCCCCACAACCACATGCCTGCGATACTTTCCAAGTGTCTGTGGCTCAATGATCCCTGTTTTTGTAAGAAACAAAACTGCCAGAGGCAACTGAAACGCAGCACCAAAAATAAGCAGAAATGAACCTATGAACCCGATGTATGCAGAAACACTCCAGGCACCATGGATGTTCCCGGTTTCAAAACTCTGGAACAACAGCAGAGCAGGTTTTCGCATCACGAACCAGGCAAAAGCTGCTCCGCCGATAAAAAGAAGAGATCCGGCGATTGTTACCGAGATCACTCCTTTTCGCTCTGTTCTGTAAAGACCCGGAGCAATAAATTGCCACATCTGGAAAAGAAGAACAGGAGAAGCCAGAATAATTCCCACAGTTACCGATAATTTCAGGTGAGCTGTTATTGCCTCTGCAGGTGCTAAGGCTATCAGCTGACACGGTGAAGTAGTTGTAACAAAAGTTGTTATGTACCTGCTGAAAAGAAAGGCAGTTGCTGTTAATACTGCAACCGTGATCATCATTATAAATATTCTTTTTCTGAATTCTTCCAGATGATCCCAGAAGGAACCTCCATCAACTGATCTTACTGCCATATTCTTCCCAGCAGTTCCTTTTCGGTTGACGAGCCCAGTAATACCTGACTGCAATCTTCCCAGCCCTTTGGTATTATCCAGATCCTTCCTGTTGAAGTGGATTTTTTGTCACTTTTCAGATGGTCCAGTATCCCCTGAATCGTAATGGTTTTCGGAATTATCGTTTCAATACCAAGTTTACGGGCAACTGTTATGAGTTCCATGGCAAAATCATGGTTCCCGCCCATTTCGGCAGCCACAGGAATACCCATGGCCACAGCAGCACCATGGCCAATAGTGAATAGGCTTACAGCCTCAATACAATGACCAACCGTATGACCAAGATTCAGCAATCGTCTTTCCCCTGTTTCCTCAAGATCAGCAGCAACTATTCTTCCTTTTACAGCCAGGCATGCTGTAACCGCTCTGGTGTAATCTTTGTTCAACAGATATTCCACTATTCGCCTGTCACCGATGACAGCGGTTTTCAATGCCTCTGCCAGACCGTTGTTCAATTCTTTCAGTGGAAGAGTCTGAAGAAATTCAGGGCATATAACTATTTCCGATGCCGGGTACACAGTTCCAGCCTGATTCTTCTCCCCTGCAATGTTAACTGCTGTTTTTCCCCCAAGCGAAGCATCAACCATGCACAGCATAGTGGTAGGTATCAGGGTTAGATCCACTCCTCGTTTCCATGTGGAAGCAGCAAAAGCACCGATGTCACAGACAGTTCCGCCGCCAACAACAACTATCTTTGAATCTCTTCTTAAATTCGCCTGGCTCATCTTCTGCCAGAGTGTTTCCAGAGTTCCAGGGGTCTTACAAGCTTCACCCCCGGCAAGAACGATCTGATGATCACATAAAGGCAGCTTATTTTTGTAAATACTATTTACTTCTGAATCCAATATGAGAAGATCAGGAGATACATTCAGGTTCTCAACCATGTCGACTATGCGAACGGCAGTTGAAACATCAGCCCTTGGAAAAGTGAATTCTGTATTCATACAGGCTATTCTTCTCCGCCGGTGAATGACGCAAGGGTGACCAGACTGTCCGCAGATTGCATCATGACCATGCCCACATCAGGAGCCAGCCAGACACTGCGTACTGTGACAGTTGTCTCCGGTGCAAAACCGGCAGTTTGAATCCAGTTGATGCTCATTTCCTCCTGATTAACCCTGTAACAATCACTCCATACTCCATCAGGAGAGACCGCAGGGCCTGTAACGGTCTGATTCCGTATCCATGTGTGACTCAGTGTTACTCCCTGACTGACCGCCTGTGCACTGACTGAATCTCTGAAGGTCATTCCATCTGCCAGAGGCCACTCGAGCATAGTGATCCAGGCCTGGTAAATAGGAACCTCAAACCCGTTGAAAAGCACAGTATGATCTTCGTACTTTTCCAGTCTGCCATCTTCATTGATCCAGTAATTGTAATCCGCACCGGATTGTAATCTCCAGCATGGCCTCTCTCCAACCACTGTCTGGTCAACTACAGTAACGATTCTGCTTCCCCCACCGTTAATGGTGTATTCCCATGTGGCTCCTGCAGGTGATATTGGAAAATAGTCCGATGAAAGTCTGAAATAAACAGGATTGCTTTCGCACCCTGAAGATAAAGAGAGAAGCAGAAACAACGCAGACACAACGGATATCATTACAACTTTTTTCACAACTGCACCTCCCTGGAAACACTAAATGTAAGTCTGAATGCATCTCCTGCCTTTTCAGAGGCCATTACGCTTTCAAGGTCAAATCCAAGCCCTGCCCGCCATGGTGAACCAAGGCTGAAATTCCATCTGATTCCCGACCTCCAGAAAGGATCCCAGCTGGCTGGATCAATACCGTTCCCGGAAGAAAGCTGGCTTCTGCAGTATCCGAAAGCAACCACAACACCGGGGTTGAAAGCAGTTCCATGAGGGCGAAGATAAAATGAAGCATTGCCCATGGGTTTGAGCTGAGTAAAGGAAACGCTACCCTGACTGGCATGACCAAAAACGGCACCCTCTACTCCCAGGCCAGCTCTGAATTTATCAGAGAACAGCCAGTTACCGTACAACCCTCCGGCAAGTCCGTTGCTCAGGTTCTCACCCCATCCGCCAATGGGTGTTATGCCTGCTCCTTCATAAACAAAATTGACAGTCCCAGCCATAACGGTTGCGACAACTGCAAGGGTCAGAATTGCGGCCTTGTACAAAATGCCTCCTATACTTCAAAGAAGGAGAGAGCCTGGTACGGCTTTCCCGCGAGAACCCTAAATTTTCCCTCCGATACCCGTTCCGCCGTTTTCAATGCCAGCTCTGCAGTGTTGTTTTCCTCACTGAGATGAGCCGCAACGCAGAACCCTAACTCACCATGTACTATACTGGCAAGCGCTTCGGCAGCAGCATCATTGGAAAGATGACCTTCCCCTGATGCTATTCTCTGTTTCAACGGCCACGGGTATGAACCATTCCAGAGCATATCAATATCATGATTAAATTCAAAGACCAGCCCGTGACACCCTTCAAGCATTGTCTGTGCAAGAGGGCTGAAAACGCCCATATCTGTGGCAATACCAAGTTTACGACCACCAGCAGAAACAGTGAAGCCACTGGGATCTCTGGCATCGTGGGAAATGGTCCACGGTTGCACGGTAAAATGTCCGATCTGAACAGTATCACCATTTGAGAAGTATTCAATACCGTGAAGTTTCTTACCTATTAATTTGGAACCCTGTATTGTGCCCTCTGTGCCAAAAACAGGGATCTGCCATTTTCTGGCAAGTATTCCTGCAGCTCTTGAGTGATCACCATGCTCATGGCTTAGAAAAAGCCCGATGGGATCTGCGCCAGGCAACCGGGAGCTTTCAAGACGAAGAAGATGCTGCTTCCCGCTTAGCCCGGCATCGAAGAAAAGCATCTGCCCTTTGTACTGAACAGCCAGTGCATTTCCTGATGAGCCGCTGGCTAGAACTGCCAGGTTCAAGGTACCCTCACTCTGTTAAAGTACGCAGGAGAAACGCCGTGGTCCGGTGATCCTGATCCCCAGCCTCTTGCAAGCGTCTGCTCTTCTCCTGCTGGCAGAGAGTTCAAGCTGAATACACAAACTCCCCCTGCGCCCATAGACAATGCTTTCTGTGCCCCTGCAAGTGCATTGCCCACGGTCTGATTCCAGACACCAATACCATAAACCACATTCTCTGGAAATACTGAAGTGGTGGATACAGCAAGTTCAAGAGCCGTTGCAGGATCTGATGTATAGGCCATAGGACAGACAAAATCCACAAGACCCATGGTCAACCAGTTCTGCCACGGGCACGAAAATTCCGAAGCTGCCGAGTACGGATTAGCCATAACGGCGCATGAGAGAAGCACCCCCGGGTCAACTGATCTTAGTGAAGCTCGAACAGTAGCCACTGTTTCGGTAACCTGCTCCTTTTTCCAGCTGCTCCACTCTTCAGGGGCTTCTTCCGGAGTAAAACCGGTTGCAAGGTAAAAAAGCTCCTTTTCCCCCTGTGAGTAACCGAAAGAAGAATTCGGATATCTAATGTAGTCAAGATGAATACCATCGATGTTGTAGTTTTCTGCTATCTCAACTGCAATATCTGAAATGAACTCTCTGACGCCTGGAAAAGCCGGGGACAACGTTGCACCAACAAGACCAACCGCTTCTGCCTGCTCCGGCGTATAAGATATTGAACTTCTTCCATTTCTGTGAGCTGTAAACCACTCGGGATGCATGTGATAAACATGATCCTGTGATTCCGGTTCCCATGGTGCAGACCACACCAGATAGGCATTCACCCAGGCATGAACCTCCATACCCATGGGACCTGCCTTCTGGATAACATACAGAAGCGGGTCTTCGAACCCGGAGAAATCCGCTGGGGGCAGCAACTCAGATCTGTAGTATGCTTCTGCCCTGCCTACAACCTGAACCATTATACCGTTGGCACCGGCAGCCTGAGCCCTGGCAAGCAATTCGTCGATTTCCTCCGGGGTGGAAAGACCATCTCTTACCACCCAGAAATATCTGCAATCTGATTCACCTGAGGCCAGACCCGCAATGAACAACACGGCAAAAAGATAAAATATCCTATTTAAGTGAAGCACTGAATTCTTCTTTCTGGGGTCTCAGGAAAAGCTGCCCGATGGCTGTTCTCAAATCTGTTTCTTCGTCTATAATACTTCGTACCATTGACGTTATTGGAAGTTCCACAGAAAGTTTTTCAGCAAGTGAAAGCATGGCATAAGAAGTTGGTACCCCTTCAGCAAGACCGCTCATTTCTTCTTTTCTTACAAGAGATTCTCCAAAACTTCTGTTCCTGCTGAACTTTGAAAAAAGCGTAGCCTCGTAATCGCCCAGATGCGAAAGGCCGTAAACACTTCTCCAGTCACCACCGGATGCCTGAACGAGTCGGGCAACCTCTTGTGGAGCTCTTGCCATAAGAGCACCCTTGAGTCCACTCATTTTCATGCCGTCCAGCATTCCTGCTGCAATACCGACTACATTCTTTGCCGCTGCTCCTATCTCACAACCCACAAGATCCATAGAGCGATACATTCTCACGAGCGGTGATCCCATTCTCTCTGTAATTCTTACTGATGCTTCTTCATCCAGAGAGCTTATCAACATGCAGCCTGGAACACCTGCTACAAAATCCTGTGGATGCCCGGGACCAACCCAGATGCTTATGGAACGGGGATGCAACCCCTCTTCTTCAGCAACTACAGAAAGCCTCTTGCCCGTGGACAGTTCAAGCCCCTTCATGCAGAGCACAATATCAGTACCTGAAAGATCATACCGGGACAGCTGAGATGCCAGCCCCCGAAAAAGCTGTGCAGGTACCGAGATTATGATCTGATCCGCTTCAAGAGCCTCTTCCAGATCCGTTGTTAATTTTATCGAATCCGGCAAAGTTAGATACGGGTTTGATCTGTTCTTTACAAGCAGAGCAAAGTTCTTGCTGTCGGCCGGTTCCCACCCTGTTACCTGATACCCTTGTTTTGCCGCATACCAGAGATGAAAACTGCCCCATCTTCCGCAGCCAAGTACCGTTATTTTCATCAGGAAAACTCCTTTCCCCTTTGCTGCTGAATATAATATTCCTGCGTTTTTTTGACATTCCCTGAATTCTTATTAACTTACGTATGAAAATCCCACTGGAATGGAGATGAAATGAAATTGATCATACCTGCGATTCCTGCTCTTTTGATTCTTGCATCCTGCGGCAGCGAAGGAGAAGTAGCATCAGATGTGGCAAATGCCCTGTCTCTTCCTGTAGACACGCTTGTAATAACAGGATACATAGGTGAAGAACTGGGCGACTCGACTAACACATTCGGTATTCTTGCCGATGCCGAATACCACCAGAGCACAGGCAACATCCTTGTTCTTGACAGTGGGGCAGCCTGCTTCAAAGAATACACCCCATCCGGCGACTACATCAGACAGATATCCCGCAACGGCAGCGGCCCTGGAGAACTCTCTTTTGCCACTTTCGAATTCTTCCAGATGGGTGA
>JAOZLN010000090.1 GCA_029934845.1 Candidatus Sabulitectum sp. | reverse complement strand
CATTTGCCTGCTGCGGACAGCTTCTGAGTTACTCCTGTCGAGAGCCCGACCGTTCCAAATGCACTCATAGATTCAAAAAGATAATCGATGGACGAGAATCCTTCCTCTCTTCCGTGGCCTGTTTCCGTGATCAGCAGAAGGAAACTGCTGATGCCGAATGTTGTCATACCTATTAGAAGAATGGCACCGGCTCGCTGCAGATCGAAATTCGGGATCTGTCTATTCCAGATCTCCGGTGTTTTGCGGCGAAGAATAAGAGACCTGAGAGAAAGAATCAGAAGACCGATAGTTGTGGTTTTTACGCCACCTCCTGTACCGCCAGGTGAGGCACCTATGAACATGAATATCAAAAAGAACCATTTTACCGGAGAGATCAGGCTGGAAGTGGGTACAGTATTGAAACCTGCTGTGCGGGTGGTGACCCCCTGCAGGTAGCTGTTGGCCAGCTTCTGCCAGATACTCATTCCTGCAAGGGTGTTGTTCCACTCCAGAGCCAGAAACAAACCAGAGCCAAGAATTATCAGAATGGCTGTTATTATCAGAACAAATCTTGCCTGAACAGGAAGAATTATTTTTCTTCCTGCTCTCATTCTTTGCAGCCAGTGTCTTCCAAGGGCGGTAAGAAGCATAAATCCCAGGCCGCCAAGAACAATTAGAGTGCCAATTATCAACGAGGTTGACGGAGAGTTCGCGAATAACTCCAGGTTGGTGGTGTTAAGACTGAATCCGGCATTGCAGAAGGCACTGATGCTGTGGAAAATTGATTGCCATACGGTGTGTGCCGTAGACCACCCGAGAGATTCCATACTGGACCAGGTATTGTAAAGAAGAAGGGCGCCTGCAGTTTCTATAATAAAGGTCCATATAAGTATAGAGAGCAGGATGTGCTTCAGATCATTGGTAAATTCGCTGTCCATGAGTCGGGAGAGGTTTCTTGCCCCGGCAAGCCCCATCTGCTGCCCGAAAGAAAGAGCAAAGAAGGCAGCAAAGGTCATTACACCCAGCCCACCTACCTGAATCAAAAAAAGAATGATAAGCTGACCTGAAAAGGTAAAATCTGTGCCTGTGTCCAGAACTATCAGGCCGGTAACACAGGTAGCACTTGCCGACGTAAACAGAGCATTAACCGGCGAGATCCCGGTGGTGGTGGCTCTGGGCGTCATAAGAAGAGCGGCACCAAGAAGAATGACCATAGTGAAGCTTGACCCCAGAATAAGTGCCGGAGATATCCTACTGGCCAGCTTGACCAATTCGCTGAAAACCGTAAGAAACGCCATTGAGATAAGATATGCATTCACTACGGAAGAGATGCGCCATCCGTGTATGGTTCCACTGAGTTCACCGGTTATCAGGGCGGTGAATGCCCCTGCGATGAAGAACAGACTTAGAATCATCTGCCACGGTCTGCTCTTTATGTCATTCCAGCCTCTGGTTGAACTTAGTACGGCAATGAAAAGCCCTGCAGCTTCAAGAAACAGAGATATCTGAAGAGCACTGAGTACAATGATACTGTCATATTTGAACAGATATCGCAAAAGAATTAGAACGATGATCATCATAATATTGTAGATGCTCAAGGGCCATTCAAGCAGAATTCTTTTTAAACCAAGCGTTTTAGCCAAAGTGTTTCCTCTCTGTGACCCTTTCAAGCATATTCAAACTATACAGAATTTGAACGGTAAGACAGATAATAACGAAAAAGGAGACTAAGAATGGACTCGTCACTATACCAGCGATTTCTGGATCTAAGGCCATTGAATGTTCTGGCAGCTCTTCCAGGCAGCCGATGTGCCCTTGTCAGTGGCCGTGACATTGCCAGGGTTGCAGATCAGAACAACGCCATAGTTATGGCCTGTAACATCAGGAACCCTCTCAGTGCCCTGGGAATACTCACTGCAGCGAAAAAAGCAGACAGCTTTGTTCTTCTTGAACTGGCAAAGTCCGAGGCCACTTACACAGGGGTCAATTTTACGAATCTGCCTTCCCTCGCCATGCATTACTCCAGCCAGCTTGGGGATCAGGTGGTTTATTCTTTACACATGGATCACTTCGCCATAAAATCCAACGAGGATCTTATGGATGCTCTCAAGGTTGTTCCAGATGCGATTTCCAGAGGATGGACCTCGGTGGCCATAGATGCTTCTCATAATCATGACTGGGAAAACCTAATGTATACCAGAGACCTTGGTATGCACATTCCTCCGTATATCGGTCTTGAGACTGAAGTGGGAGAGATCAAGGGCGCAGGAGTTCTTACAACGATTGAAGAGGCCGAGTACTATATAGGTGGATTGAACTCCTGGGGGATCTTCCCGGACTTTCTGGCAATAAGCAACGGATCCAAACATGGTACTTACGATACTTCCGCCGGCGAGGACGAGGGCATTGACCTCCAGCGAACCGGGGCCATAGCTGATGCAATAGCCAAGTACGGTGTAACCATTGCCCAGCACGGCATCAGTGGGACGCCACTTGATAAAGTGGGGCATTTCAGAGAGTATGGAATTAACAAGGGCAATGTAGGAACGCTCTGGCAGAATATTCTATTCGGTCTTGAAATGGACTCTGAAAGCGGCAACGCAGTCATGGATAACGGCAGCTATGTAAAGAGATCCGACAAGGGGATCCCGCTTGAGCTTTGGAACAGAATGGTAAAAGCTGCTGATGCCAGGGGATGGAAGAGAAATTCAGGTAATTACAAGAAGCTGAACCTGCCATTTCATGCAGAGATAATGGCCCTGCCCGGGGAGTACCACAAAAGAATTCTTGACGAAACAGAGAAATGGGCATTGCGGTTCTTTGACGCATTCGGTTCTGTGGGGCTTGGTACAGAAGTGATAAAAACCATTGTTGAGAGAGGGGACTGGAACTCTACTCCGGTCAGGGAGATAGTTGCTCAGAGAGGCTATTCTACAGCAGCAAATGCCCCGGATGGCGGAAATGCTGCAGGCGATGGAAAGGATTATTCGGACTGATACAATGGGTGAAATTAAAGAAATTCTGCGAGGAGTAAGGCTTCTCAATCCGCTGTCAGGTTTTGATGGGATAGTTGATGTGGCTGTAGAAAAGGATTGCATCAAATGGATCAGGAAGACTTCAGATGCCCCATCAGGGTTCTGGCTGTTCCCTGGAATTGTTGATATGCATGTGCATTTGAGAACCCCCGGGTACCAGAAGGCTGAATCTCTTCAGACTGGGCTTCGGGCTGCTGTAGCCGGTGGTGTGACCTGTGTCGGCATGATGCCCAATACAACCCCCTGTCTTGATTCACTGGATCCTGTAATTGCCGTTGAAGAGCTTGGGGAATCCTATGGACTGGCAGAAATTTGCCCTGTTCCCTGCGTTACCGCAGGGCGGGCAGGAGAGGTATGTGTCGATTTCGAGGAGTTTGCAAGAAGCGGTATTACATGCTTCAGTGACGACGGTAGCCCTGTGAAAAGCAACAAGGCTCTTATGCAGGCTTTTCAGAGTATTGCACCTTTTAACGGAGTTGTTATTGAGCATCCGGAGGTCATTTCACTGGCAGCAGGTGGTGCTGTAAATAAGGGCCTTGCTTCGAAGGAAACAGGTGCAAAGGGAATACCGGAAAGCGCCGAGTATCTTGATGTTGAAAGGTGTATTGGTGTTCTCCGTGATTCCGGAGGTGATGCAAGGCTGCATCTTACACATTTATCATCTCCAGAGAGTGTAAGACAGGCTTATGAAGCGTCTAAGAATGGTCTTAGGGTTACCTGTGATGTAACCCCGCATCATCTTGCTTTGAGCGAAGAAGCGGTGATTGCCTTGGGGGCTGTGGCTAAGATGAATCCACCTCTGCGTTCCGAGGAAAGCAGAAAGATGATAGTCGAAATGATCGGTAGCGGAATGGTTACCGCTATTGCCAGTGATCATGCACCGCATACTGTGGAAAAGAAGAACCTGCCTTTGGGCGAAGCTGCGTTCGGCATCACCGGGCTGGAAACTCTTCTTTCAGTTACAGTGGATGTTCTTGTAAAAGAAGCCGGAATGAAGCCAATAGACATTATTCGTCTGCTGACTTCGGCACCTGCGGCAATT
Organism: Candidatus Sabulitectum sp.; assembly: GCA_029934845.1. Taxonomy (GTDB): domain Bacteria; phylum Fermentibacterota; class Fermentibacteria; order Fermentibacterales; family JCC-6; genus Sabulitectum. The sequence goes on along the minus strand of JAOZLN010000090.1, from coordinate 4,536 downwards.
CTGCACAGTGTCTTTTCTGATATTGCTCCGGGAAAACCCCTGAACATGGTTCTGTTCGATCCAGAACAACAGTGGAAATACTCCAGCACATTTTCCAGATCATCAAATTCTCCATTTTTTGGAAGAACTCTTACTGGAAAGGTGCAGAGAGTCTGGCTGAAGCGGGAGCTATACAGGGAGGGTGAATTTGTTTAAGCTTGTTATTCCTGTACTGCTATTGTTTTTAGGTGGATGTGCCTATTACAACACATTCTACAATGCCAATGCAAGTTATGAGGAAGCTCTTGATTATGCACATGAGAATCCTGATGACCCCTCTTCTCATGAAGAAGCCCTGCTGGACAAGGCTGTTGCCGGTGCTGGAAGGGTGCTTGCAAGATATCCCAACAGCAGATGGGTGGATGATGCCCAGTTGCTGCTTGGGAATGCATTGCTTCTTCGAGGTCAGAGATCTCTTACTGGGAGCGGCACAAGTGATTTTCAGGAATCAATGATGTCATACGCTTCTGTTGCTGTTATTACAGATGACAGATCTCTTCTAGACAGAGCAAGGCTGGGTCAGGGAAAAGCCGCTATTCTGCTTGAAAGGTACAATGATGCAGCAGCAGCCCTGATCGAGGTTTCCGATCAAAGCAGTCGAAGATATACACTAAGTCGATTGCTGCTTTGTGAGGCATACCTTAAGGCTGATCATCCTCAACTGGCTGCTTCAGTGTTTGATACACTTACTGCATCCGGTGGAGACAGCCTGAGAGCAGAATACTACATCACGGGCGGAGAAATACTTACTGCGCTGGGTATGCCCGACAGTGGGGCGGTTATGTGTCTTCGCGCAACTGCCATCCAGGACAGGGGGGATGTATTCTTCCGGGCTCTGGTGACTGCTGCAGAGTGTTATGTAGAGGCAGGTATGCCGGAAAACGCATCGGAGGAACTTAACAGGCTTCTGCTTGGCTATCGTTCCGATCGGGAGATGGCCGATATATCCCTGCTGAAGGGACGGGCTGACGAGATGGCAGGCAATATCGATGGTGCTTTAACAGCATATCTTGACGCTGTTGAGCTGGACACCTACCGGGAAACAGGGGCCGAAGCTCTTTATCGAAGGGCTGTTCTTCTTGAGCGTGAAAAGAGGTATGATGACGCTCTTCTTGCCCTGGGTGAATGTGCTTCCCGCCCTGGAGATTTTATGTGGTTAAGGCTTGCCGGTGATAGAGAAAGGAACCTGAAACTTTATATAACCTACTCTGACAGTGCTGGCACAACTAGTGGCTTGGAACAAACACATTTCACTCTTCTTGCTGCAGAAAAGCGTCTGGATCTTTATGGCATGGATGCTGAAGCTCTGGCAGGTTTTCGTGAAGTGGTTGATTCAGACCTGATCCCATTTGCACCTATGGCACAGGTTTTTCTGGTGGATAATGGCGCAGTTCCAGACGATTCTATCCAGATCGTTCTGCTTTCGGTGCTGAACACGGTACCCCGGAGTGATCTGGCTGGAATGATAGAAGACAGGCTGGGTCTGCCACCGGGGCGGGACGCTGCTTACAGGCCTTCTGCTGTTCTGGAAAGCGCTTGGGCAAAGATTGATCTTCAGAACTGGGAGTCTGCATGGTCAAGTCTTGACGATCTTCTGGAATCTCCTTTTGGATATGAAGTAAGGGCGGAAGCATTGTGGGCTGCCTATGTTGCCGCAGAAGCAGCAAGGATGGATGGTAGTACTGTTAACAGATATCTTCGGGAGTTGACCGAGGATTTCCCGGAGACCCCCCAGGGCATTGAAGCGGCCTTAAGGCGTGCAGTAGGACTTGAAGATGAAGAAGACCCCGAAGATGAATAGGAGTAAGTATTGAGTACTGCACGGGATTTTGACTGCCAGGTGACTTATGTTGAACAGGTGCTTCCGGGAGTTGTGAAAGTTGCATTTGATTGTTCCGGTATTTCTTCTTCGGCTGCGCCGGGGCAGTTTGTTCAAATAGAGCCTTCGGCTGATGTTTTTCCAGTTACAAGAAGACCAATTACCATAAATCGTCTTACCGGAAGCGGGTTCGAACTTCTTTTTGATGTTGTTGGCAGAGGAACAGAGCTGATGGCCCGGATGCAGCCTGGAGACATCGCCAGAGTGCTTGGCCCTCTTGGTTCCGGCTGGAAGATCCCTCTACAGTCAAATTGCCTTCTTATCGGTGGTGGACTCGGGGCTGCGGGTTTTCAGTTCCTGATCGATTCCGTTGATTCTGCAAGGGTGCTTATCGGAGCGTCTGGCCTGGAAAGGGTCATTCCGTTCGGGGCTTGTCATGTAGTGACAGAAGACGGGTCGGTAGGAGAAAAGGGGCTTGTTACCTCTCTTGTCACAGAGAAATATCTTGCTGAGGCGGATGTTATAGCAGTCTGCGGTCCCGTGGCAATGATGGAGGCTGTGTGGGGCGTTATTCCAGAGAAGTATAGAGGCAAAGTTCAAATCTCTACCGAAAGTCGTATGGGCTGTGGGTGGGGAGTATGTGATGGTTGTTCAATTCCCATGCTTGAAGGCGGCTACAGGAAGTGCTGCACGGAAGGACCTGTGTTCTACGGTACTGAAATAGACTGGAAAAGGTGGAAGGAGGCAGGTTTATGAGTTTCCCGCCGTCAGTGTCTCGAAATTTCTGGGGTCGGGACTTTGATTCACCAATAATGCTTGCATCGGGAACTTCCGGTTTCGGAGAAGAGCTTCTTGACCTTCAGTGCCTTGCAGGAGTTGGTGCGGTGGTTACAAAGGCTGTGTCCTTCCAGCCAAGAGCTGGCAATCCGCCTCCAAGACTTCTGGAAACTCCATTTGGTCTTCTGAACTCCATAGGATTGGCAAACCCCGGAGTTCACCACGTGCTTAAGCATATTCTTCCCGTTGCAGCAGGGCTGCCATGTCCCCTTCTTATCAACGTGGCAGGGGAATCTGTGGAAGAATTTGCGGATGTGGTAAGAGTTCTGGAAAAGTCTTCTGCACATATTGGCTACGAGATCAATGTTTCCTGCCCTAATGTTGCAGACGGTGGAGCTGCTTTTGGTGTGGACCCTGAAGTTGTTCTACAAGTGTCCCGGGGAGTTTCCCGCGTAACGAATCGTCCGTTCTCAGTTAAACTGACCCCGAATGGAGGGGACATGGTGCTTTCGGCAAAGGCTGCCGTTAAGGGTGGAGCATCTGCAGTTACAGTGTGCAACACTTTTCTTGGAATGCACATGGACTGGAAAACCGGAAAGTCAGTCATAAAGAGGAAAGTTGCAGGCTACACCTCTCCCGCTCTGCTGCCTCTGGTTGTGGCAAGGGTATGGCAGGTTGCCAATGCGGTGTCTGTGCCCGTGATCAGCTCCGGTGGTGTTTCCACAGGAGAGGATGTTCTTCAGCTTCTTGCTGCTGGAGCCACCATGGTTCAGGTGGGAACGCGCCTTATGAGAAGACCTTTTGCAGCAGCAGAACTCATGGATGAGATGAAGAAACTGGCAGGTGAATGAAAAGAGTTGTTTTCGCATTCTTTCTGCTGTTGTCCGGATGCGTTCTGGTTTCTTCTCCGGTGTATCTGAACCATGGGGTCTCTGCAGGTACGGCTGTTATCAACGGCCTTGAATTTCGTGGAACGGCTTCATGGTATGGAATACCTTTCCATGGCAGAAAGACTGCGAACGGAGAGACATATGACATGAACGGGTTGACATGTGCCCACAGAACACTTCCATTTGGTACCATTCTTCTGGTGACCAATACAGAGAATAACAGAACTGTGACAGTCAGAGTAACTGATAGAGGACCTTTTATTTCGGGGCGAATTGTTGATCTTTCCAGAGGTGCAGCAGCAGCTTTGGACATGCTGGATACCGGCACTGCCCAGGTATCTTTAAAGGTGGTAGGAAATGAGTGATGTTCGAATCTATGTGGCTCTAACCAGTGATTGCGGCACAAGTGCAATGAAAATGCTGAAGCCACTTAAAGGGCTTCCGGTGGGGGTGAAGATCGGACTTGAACTATTTGTTAAAGAGGGCCCGTCTATAGTCAGAGAGATCAAAGATGCTGGATTCTCTGTGTTTCTTGATCTTAAGTTTCATGATATTCCATTCACTGTTGCAGGTGCTGTAAGATCTGCATGTCTGCTTGAACCTGATGTGATAAACATCCATGCTTCAGGTGGTGTCGCAATGATGGAAGCTGCAGCCGGGGCGTGTACAGGCAAAACAAAAATAATAGCAGTAACGGTTCTGACCAGTATGGACAAAAGTGATCTTATGCTTCTTGGTTCAGAGTTTAATCCCCTGGAGGCAGTTGCGTCTCTTGCAGGGGCTGCCCGGAAAGCAGGACTTCACGGAGTGGTCTGTTCCCCTCTTGAGGCTGCTACAGTACGGGAAACAGCAGGAGAGAACTTTCTTATAATAACACCCGGAGTTCGTCCTGCAGGATCTGCTGTGGGTGATCAGAAAAGAATAATGACCCCATTTGATGCCATCAGAGCCGGTGCAACCTCTCTTGTTGTTGGAAGACCAATAACATCTGCTGCTGATCCAGCCCTGGCC
>JAOZLN010000357.1 GCA_029934845.1 Candidatus Sabulitectum sp. | reverse complement strand
CAGGAAGAAGGTTAAGCATTTCCGTATTTATTGTAAGCTCATATTTTCTTCCAGCTGAAGAAGTAGTGTAATTACCGCCTCTTCTCAACCCCGTACTGTGTGCTGAGAAAATAAATTGTTTTGCGGCACTTCACTGGCCGAAAAGTGTGTATGAGGGAAGTTGAAGCAGTTGAATAGCATAAATGGATCTGTCCTGACCGGTGTAGAAAGGCCAGCCTTTTGGCTGGCCTTTCTGAAAAAACTCGTTTTGCTACTCGACTGCGTAGCTACCGCTCCATGAACCGTAGTCCCAGCTTGTTACATCGTTCCGGGTGGAACCTGTGTAAGATTCTTCACCGGGAAGAATTGTAACAACCACAGTGCCAGTTTCTCCATCTTCCAGAATACCCGCATGAACTGCTACTGCTGCAAGGTATGAATCATCTGTATAGATATCTGTGCCCCATACGCTTGCTGATGCATCTCCAGTTACCTGGAAAGTGAGTGATTCACCAACCTGGTCACGGTAAATTGTAAGATTGCCGGGATCTTCCATGGCTGGTGCTTTTCCGCAGCCCATCAACGCCAAAAGAGCCACTGCAAGTATTATTACAAAATTTCGTACCATTTCTTCTTTTCCCCTTCTGTTACGCAAAGAATTAATTCTTTTACCCCTGAGAACTTTGACCACACGGTTATCACAGAATCTGCTAAATGCTATTGCCTCAATCAACATATACAAGAATGAAAATACATTGTGATGGCAACGCAGTCAACAACAATGGATACAGGACATTAGGTATTCAGACATTGACGCGTGTATGCCTGTTACTCTATTCTCTGACAACATATGTAAAGAAATAAATCCAAGTAAAGAACATTAAATCTGTGGGAGGATCACGTGAAAATTAAATTGAACACACTATCCGAGATGCCGATTGCTGTGGACAGCTACGGAGAGAAAGTTTCGATCATGCTTAATCTCGGAAATCATCTAAGAGAACAGCCTTTCGCCGCAATAGAGAAGAAGATGTTTGGAGGCAGAGGAGAGGTATTCGCCCAGGATCGATACATCAGTTTTAAATCCAACGGCAGTTTCTCGAAGCTGAAAAAGGAAGAAACAATAAATTACTCAGACATTGTTGAATTTGAGCCATTCAACGGCTCCACCGGCCTTGAATGGAATTTTGCAGGAACCACCGGTAAATTCACTATTGGTTTGATGTATTACGGTAAAGTGAAGGGAATCGGTCCACAGAACATCTTCTGGTACGACATAAAGGAATTCCCAGCAAGGTCAGCTGCTTTCTATAATCTTCTTTCAGAAGTGATACCCAAAACCGGTCTAACTGCAAACCTTAAAACTTCTGCTGTAAAGAACCAGCTGGAAGAGGCAATGGCTGTTTTTAATGCAGAGAAAACCGCAGAGGATATCGGATTGAAACTGCCTCTGGCTGACGTAAAGTATCCGGGGTTCCATGCTTTGCAGATCGCATTCTCCACTTTGCTTGCTGCCACAACAATAGCAACAGACAGCACCAAAGACTCGTATCTTGCTATTTTCAAAAGCATGGACAGAATTTACATCAACATTCTGAAAAAACTCATGGTTGATTACAACGCAAAACTGGGTAACTTGTTCACCCGGGAGCAGAAGATCTATGAAGCTGATGAGAAGTTCCAGCGGCTTTCCTCATTGTGGTACCTCAGGCAGATAATGAATCTGCACTTTGCTGAAAAGCATCTACCGGAAGCTGAAACCACCGCATGGCCTTTAAAAGTTTTGAAACCAAGGGCAAGAACCTATCAGAGAAATAATATGTCTAAAGTTGAAATCAAGCTTCCAACTCCTGAAATCTATGAAGAGGCGATTGCCCACTTTGATAATGTACCCACAGAATAGAACAACATCCAGCTCGCTGGTTGTAAATGAAGAGTACGCACATATATACCATAGAGAATGATAAATTTTTACACTGAAGCACAAGAGTAAATACAATCAGTTATAGCAGATACAGAATAATTCTGTCTTCTAACTGTTACTTGGCGATGTCTACACTGGCGATGGCAGAGCTGAGGACGTAGGCCCTGATAATGTTGGAATCAGGGTCTGCGGGGAAGATGTAAAAACCTGCAGGATCACGGTGAGTCAGTTCAGAAGTACCGTAAAACTTTTCTCCATCCCTGAAATTAACAACGATATGCCTTCCCAGGAAAGGAATCTCATTGAAATTGTGGATGTCTTTATGAAGAGAATCTCCATTGAAATCCACCACAATAAATACGGCTTTGAGGTTTTCCAGCCAGATCTTAAGCGAATCGGCTGGTTTCTCGATCGTTGCAATATGGAAATAGGGAAGCATAGGGGTAAAATCTGAAGAATGACCCTTGTAGATCTTTCCGTCACTACCATGCACCACAATTTTATTCATGTGACGCCTCCTTGGCAAATGATACCTGTTTATATGTTAACGGCATCCCAGTGCGATGTCAAGAGAAATGTGAGTAAGAATTGCCACGGGGTACTTTCTATAATGAAGAAAGAGTGTTACATTGTACTGTTCTAAGGGGAATGGGTTTGAAGCACTATTTTCTTCATTGGGTGCCGGGTCGAA
>JAOZLN010000089.1:3513-8614 GCA_029934845.1 Candidatus Sabulitectum sp. | reverse complement strand
TCCTGAGTTTCGCCATCGCTGAAGGAATACCCAATGTATACGGTTCCGGGTATTATCGCACTGTCCGGTGCTGCAACTCTCTCTCTGTCAGAAAAGAGAGAAATTGTGTCAAGCGGTTCTGCATCCGCTCCGTAAACTTCAATCATCCAGCTCTCTGATTGGACTCTGCTGACGTAAACTCTTCCTCTGCCGTCGGATGCGGCTACAAGATATCCGGGAGTGAAATCGGTTGAGGGTCTTGGCTCTCCTGACCAGTCAAAGTATTCTGTTAATACCTCCCCTGTTATCGCATGATACCTGCACATTGAAAAGTTAATGCCAAACCCACTATCATTCCGCCGCATAGAGAAAGAGTAGCTGACGAATGTTGAATCATCGAATGGCATACTTTCAATTGAGAAACCCCCAAGACCTTCCATGTTCCAGCTATTCAGATATTCCCCCCGAGAATCGAACGAAACTACTTTGGCGTAACGATCCATTACCAGGATAATACCGGAGGAAAGTCTGATCAGAGACATGGGACTCTGAAATTCTCCAGGACCCTCACCAAGCCCACCAAAACTGCTGACAAATACTCCGGTACTGTCAAATATTGAAACGATACCCTTGATTCTGTCCAGAATTACAGGTTGCTTACCGGGGAACATGGTAAAGTCAGCTATTGCCCCAATGGTGTAGCAGCTGTCTCCCATGAGAATTCCAATGGAATCAACAGCAGTAATGGTATCTACCGGAATCACAGCCTCTTCCCCGTCCGGTACATTCACTGCGGAAGTTTCCTGGCAACCGGCAAGAATCAAAGCCAGCACCAGCAGCAGAATTATGGATACGGGTTTAACAGTTGCATTTCTCATTGGGTATGCCTTCCTGTGGGTTTTTACAACAAGGTTTCCTGATCTTATTTATTACAGTGTGATGATCATTTCAAAAGGTTCACTTGCCAGAGTAAAACATGCATCTTCAAAACTGGGTGGCCCCATTCTGCCCCGTGCATCGTTCGAAGTCCCAACCTTTTCACTGGGAGGGCCGTAAAAACTCATATCAAGCTCTCCGTCTCCGTCTTCGTCGTGATAAACGGTAATAGCGTAAATACCCGGCTGCAGAGATTCAATGGTAAAGGTTACCGGATCTGAATTCACAGGCTCACTGGCACTGTACACAGACCTGCTGGTATCCCTGGGGAAACCATCTTCTGAATTGAAGATCTCCATTCGGGCAAAACCTGTTACTTCTTCAAAACCAGTGATCTGCACAGTTAGAAGAGTATTGAACCCGCTGCTTGTTTCAGCTGCCTCCCGGGAATCTTCTTCTTCGGCGGAAGCTTTACCGCAACTCATGATGATAACAGCAAGCAGTATCAGAAATAGGAGCTTCATAAATCAACCTCTGTTTCGTTTTCTTCTTGAAATATGCTATTTGATTTACAGTTGTAATATAGTTACTTGCCCAGAAAAAGCCGCTTAGCAAGGTTCTCTGGAAGGCCTGCTTCTTTTATTGCAGTTGCCGCAGCATACACATCATATTTCACCCGGATATGACGGAAAGTTCTTTCCTCTGTGTTCAGAAGAAGATAAGCTGCCCTTGGATCTCCGTCTCTGGGCTGACCAATGCTGCCGCAGTTGATCAACGAAAAATCGCTGAATATTCCTGCGGGTTTATCCGAGCACTCTCCCCGCCTGCTCCACTGCATGGGAATGTGTGTGTGCCCGTAGATTGACAGATAGTCTCCTGCTGCAAGAGCAGCGTCAACAGCAGCAGGGGATTTCAATATGTATATCCATGAAGAGGGTGATTTCACCGAAGCATGACTTAAACTGATACCGTAATAAAAAGTGTGCAAAGGAAGTGAACGAATCCATTCGACATGCTTTTGTGTGATCTGCCCGCGAGTCCATTCCATGGCCTTCTGACCGTCTGAATTAAAATGAGAGAGGCCAACAAGCCCTGCAGCTCCCTGGTCATGATTCCCTGCCACCACTTCATCGCATTCCTTCATGACAATATTGAGGCAATCTCCGGGATGAGAGCCATATCCCACAGTATCTCCAAGACAGACAGTAGTATCGGCTTCTGCTCCTGCAGGATCTGCAAGAACAGCTTTCAAAGCAGCAAGATTGCCATGAATATCACTAAGAACTCTTATGAGCATATTACACCCCAAAGGAAGCAATTCAAAGCTGATAATTCTAAATCAACACAATTACAATCAGAAAAGACAATACCATTGTCAATATGCTGCGGTTCTGTATTCTGTATTATGTTTGGAGGGAACAGGATTGAGAGGAGGATAAAATGGACGACAGAAAAGCGGCATTGAGATATCTGTTAAAGAATTTCCTGTTTGCTCTGCCATTCTTTGTTATTGGTCTTTATCTGCTGATACCAGTTTCTACTAAATCAGTACCAGCTATCCTGGTACTGGCCATTGGCGGTATTCTGTTAGGAAAACCGCTGGCTGCCCTGCTTACAAGTTCCGCAAGCTCAATTCTTTTCCCTGCTTCCGCAGGAAGGGAAGTTAACCTGATGTTCAGCATTGCAGAAACAAGAATAATGGAAAAGAAATACGATAAAGCTCTTTCCCTCTTCAACGAAATGATACCGCAGGATCCGGAAAGACTTGAGATCTATCTTCGAATTATGCATCTTGCAATGGAGAAAATGAACAGACCCGAGAAAGCCAGAGAGGCATTCCGGGCAGGATTAGAAAACATCAAAGACGCTGACGACAGAAAAACACTTGTGCGGGAATACAAGAGACTTGTAGCTTAAACCCCGGCAACAGCCGGGGCATTGCTATTTTTTTATAAGTATTTTGTCCAGCACTCCGTTAACGAAAGAACCGGTCTTCGGTCCTTCAAATTCGATTGCCAGACGAACAGCTTCCTTGATAACCACAGGTGCAGGAATAGACAGGTAGTTCTCCTCTGCTGTTGCCTGCTCAAGAATAAGCTTCGTTATAGGGGTAAGCCTGCTCATGGACCAGTTTACCAGAGAGCCTTCAATAAGAGTATCTATTTCTTCCCTGTTGCCATCAACAGCACGGGCCAGTTCTTTGATCCATACCCTTGTGTCCTGATCAGGAATCCGGGTACTCATCTGCATTAGTTCCATATTCGCTGTGGTTGATTCTCCGTTGGCATCAGCAGCATAACGACACTGCAGAAGAAATTTTCTACCTCTGGTGCGAAGACCCAAATTATTCCTCCGGACTTTCCAGGCTGGAAGCAGTAAAACCATTGATCTGTTCGTAAAGGCTGGCCATTTCAAGAGCAGTCATGGCAGCATCAAAGCCTTTGTTGCCACTCTTTGTTCCGGCTCTGTCCACAGCCTGATCAACTGTATCGGCGGTGATCATACCGTAAATCACAGGAACAGAAGCGTTCATTCCAGCCTGAGCAATGCCCTTGGCATTCTCTGAGGCTACATACTCAAAGTGAGGAGTCTCCCCACGAATTATCGTGCCCAAACAGATAACAGCGTCGAATGATCTGCTTTTCGCAAGATTCGCCGCAACTGCCGGAATCTCCCAGGCTCCCGGAACCCAGAAAACATCGATGTCTTCCTCTTCTACTCCGTGACGGATCAGACAGTCCTGAGCCCCGTCCAGAAGTCTGCCGGTAATAAAACTGTTAAATCGAGACACAACAATGGCAGTTTTAAGACCTTCCCCTTCAAGTTGTCCTTCATGTATCCAGGCCATTCCCATCAACTCCTTTCAGCAGATGTCCCATTCTGTCCCTCTTGGTTCTAAGATAGAAACGATTTTCTTCCGTAGGACATACTTCGATTCCAACACGTTCAGTTATTTTAAGACCGTAGCCGGAAAGCCCAATTATTTTCTTCGGATTATTTGTCATAAGTCGTATTCTGGAAAGCCCCATATCACTTAATATTTGAGCTCCAATACCGTAATCTCTCAGGTCCGGGGGAAATCCAAGTTCTACATTCGCATCAACGGTATCCATGCCATTATCCTGAAGGTGGTAAGCTTTGATCTTGTTGGCCAGGCCTATTCCACGGCCTTCCTGAGCCATATACAGAATAACTCCGCAACCCTCATCTGTTACGCTTTGCATGGCTGCATGAAGCTGACTGCCGCAGTCACATCGTCTGCTGCCGAACACATCACCTGTAAGACACTGGGAATGAACCCTTACAAGAATGCTCTCATCTTTTGTAATGTCACCTTTGTAAAGAGCCACATGTGTCTCTTTGTTAATCAGGCTCTCGTACACTTTCACCCTGAATTCACCAAAATCAGTGGGAAGTGTAGCATCTGCCACACATTCAACCAGTATCTCGTTCTTGTGGCGATACTTAACCAGTTCTTCCACAGAGGAAAGCAACAGCCCATGCTCTTTTGCAAATTCTTTAAGCTGCGGTAATCTCGCCATTGTTCCATCGGGATTCATTACCTCGCAGATAACACCGGACGGGTGCAGCCCGGCCAGTTTCGCCAGATCGACGGCAGTCTCTGTGTGCCCTGTTCTTCGAAGAACGCCGCCATCTCTTGCAGCAAGGGGGAAAATGTGCCCCGGCCTTCCAAGATCTTCCGGTTTTGTTCCAGGATCAATAGCTACGGAAATTGTTTTAGCCCTGTCAGCGGCACTGATGCCTGTGGTCACTCCGTCAATTGCATCAATACTCACCGTGAATGCAGTTTCGTGAAGAGATGTATTCTTTGGCACCATCTCATGAAGATCGAGCCTTGCCAGATGCTCTTTCTTCATTGCCAGACAGATAAGTCCACGGGCATGTGTAGCCATAAAATTTATATGCTTAGCGTCACAGAATTCCGCAGCAATGATAAGATCACCCTCATTTTCACGGTTCTCATCGTCAACAACTACTATCATTTCACCGCGTTTGACAGCGGCGATCGCTTCTTCAGCTCCTGCCAGTTTCGTACTGTTCAAGGTACTCCCTCAACGATTCTTTTGATCGGGCTGCCAGCGCAGCCTGTGTCACATACTTACCTATTATATCGAACTCCAGATTAACACGATAGCCAGGTTTCCATTCACCTGCGGTTGTTGCTTTCAGTGTTTCCGGAATAACAGCAACGGTAAAACTGCTTCCTGTAACAGAGACTACAGTA
>JAOZLN010000089.1:0-3503 GCA_029934845.1 Candidatus Sabulitectum sp. | reverse complement strand
ACTTCACCATTAAAGAATACAGAACCCTTAGTTGGGAAATCTAAACCGGTGATGTTGTTAAAGAGGGTGGTTTTCCCGGCACCATTTGGCCCAATTAAACCTGTGATGGAACCCTTCTCAACAAGAAGCAGAGAGTGTTCCCCCGGGAAAGAAACAGTGATCTCGCTGAATCCGGAAGATTGCTTTACTTTTGTTACTGTGCCCGCAACATCCACATGTCCGGTAACGAAATGCCCATGAAACCTGCCATCAGCAGCCATGGATCTTTCCAGATTGACTGTTGAACCTGGAATCGAGTTTACTGTTCTTCTGAATGTTTCAGGCGAAACATCAAAGTACAGCTGCCTCCCATCTATTTTTGTCACAGTAAGACAGGAACCGTTAACAGCAATACTGTCACCGCGGATCAGATCAAGATCTTCTGCAGCTTCGATCTGTAATCCACTGCCGGTCTTTCTAACCGTTCCTGTGCTCTCAATCAGCCCTGTAAACAATTCGCCCCTCCGTAAGAGTGTCGTCTCCGATTCGAGTAACTGTGATATTTGCCATTCTTATGATGTCACCGATACTCTTAATTTCCAGATTCCCCAGCAGTGGAGATCCGCTACTTCCCAGCACTGCCGGTGCAGTGAATATGCTAAGTCTGTCAACCAGTCGTTCCCTCAGCAGTGATGCAGCAAGCGAACCGCCCCCCTCACACAGTATCAGGCCAAGCCCTTCCCGGGCTGTTCTTGCAAGAAGTTGCGTCAGGGTATCAATGCCCTGCCATACCTCAACCGATTCAGGCAGATCACCATGGTGATCAGTTACCACCACTGTTCTTCCAGAAGAATTGAATAGTTTAAGATCAAATGGCAGCTTCCCGCGGGCAAGCACAATTCGCACAGGCTGATCCTCTTCTGTACACTGCACATCCCTCGCTGTGAGTTCAGGATTGTCTGTAACTGCTGTACCTCGCCCAACCAGTACTGCATGTGAGCTTCGTCTGAACTCATGTACTTTTCTTCTTGATTCTTCTCCGGTGATCCATCTGCTTGAACCATCTGCTGCTGCACTTCTGCCATCAAGAGTACCAGCCATCTTCAGGTGAAGAAAACTTCTGCCCGTGGCTATGTAATGAAGATATATCTCGTTAAGCTTTTCCACTTCTTCTTTTAAGAGGCCGACCTCAACATCAATATCTCTGTTCCTGAGGAATTTGATCCCCTCCCCGGCTACAAGCGGATTGGGATCAGTTAGACCCACAACAACCCGGCTGATCCCGGAGTCTGCTACGGCTTCCACACATGGAGGTGTTTTGCCGTGATGGCTGCATGGTTCAAGGGTAACAACCATTGTACAACCTCTTACGTCTCCGGCCTGGGATAAAGCGTTTCTTTCCGCATGGGCACCACCGTGAAAGGCATGGAAACCCTCGGCAACTATTTCTCCCTGGGGCGAAATGATCACCGCGCCAACCCTGGGGTTGGGAAAAACCTTCTTCCCTCCCTGCAGAGCAAGCTCAATTGCCCTTCTCATAGCTGTGTGCTCAGGTTTATTGAACAATGTAAATCCTATTGTTCTTCTATGCTGAGTCTGCCAAGAACACCATTAACCACATACTGCGCGTCCAGGCTGCCCTGGGCAAGAACGATGTGAGTACAATCTGCGATCTGCTGGCCGAAAGTAGGATCGATAGCCACCCATTCACCAACCCATACCGCAGGCCATGCGTGGTAACCGAAAATACCGTTGTCTACATACACTATACCAGCGCAGGTAACAGCGGGAATTCCCACAGCGCGACACAGAGCCACGGTAAGAATGGTGTGCTCGTTGCAGTCTCCACGCTTATTGTCCAGCACATCAACTGCCGACGGAAGAGAAACTGTTGGAACATTCTCTACTGCCCTGTCAACAAACCTTGAAATTCGTGTAACAGCGTCCCAGGCATCGGTGGCGCCCTCTGTAAGACTGTCAGCAACGGCAATAATTACCGGATCAGTACACTGGATCATCGCATCGGCCTCAAGATAAAGTGCATGTTCATCCGCTGCTTCTTCCATTGGGAAAACAACCGGGTTCTGTGGAACTGTTGCAGTAACCGTAACAATTGGTCCGTCTGAGAGATTCTGTATTCCCGGATAGTCAAGTTCGAATTCGCTCCAGTCCACGTCACCCACAAGAAGCCATGCCCTGTCGCCGGTTCTTCTGGGATCACTTACTGTATTTGAAGTTACAGCGTAAACCTCATACAGATCACTGGATGGAATGATGTTATCTTCAGTATCCGATGCCACTCTGGTAAGAACCATACCCATGCCTGTTTCTTCCTCGCGAACTATCTGGCCCTGATAAACCCAGACAGTGTTCCGCATTCCCTGCTGCACCACAAGAAGGCGGGATGCAGGAACCATATCGCCCATAAGTGAGACATCTTCAACGGCTTCGCAGGTAACAACAGCTTCAAAGATCATTCCCGTGGATGGGTCAAAAGTAGGAAAGACCTTTTCGTCTCCCACAACCCACTCCATGGTGGCTGCTGCCAGATCTACAAATGATGGAAGGAAATTACCTTCAAATTCGCTTGAATTAACTATTTCTCTGCCCGAGGTGTTAACCGTTGTCTCAACTGTGTTACCAGTTCTTCTTGCAGATGTCTCTATTACGGATGTACCATCAGACATTCTCATTGTAAGGTAGCCAAGGTCCATGTTTGTACCTGTACGAGCATAAACTTCCATAGAAACGGTTCTTGTGGTTCCCATAAGAAGCAGATGCCATTCCATGGATTGTGTAATGAAGAGAGAATCTCCAATTGCTTCTGTTTGCATGGTCATGTAGCCAACATCTTCACCCTGCAGTGAAACTGCGAATTTCTGGAAGTCGGCGGTAGCAAATGACTCGTGAATAGTGTCTTCAGTACCTTCGGCGCCACAGCCCACCACTGCAAAAACCGTAACTATTGCAAAAAAGAGCCCCTTTGCTCTGTTCATTTCAGTATCCTCTCTATTTCACTGGCTATCCTGGCTCCGGCACCACCATCCCACATGGGAATAACGGGAGGAACCTCTGGTCTTTTTTCTATCTGTTTTCTTACTGCTTCCGGTATTCCAGTTGGATCAGAACACAACACATTGGTTCCCAGAGTACAGGTTATCGGCCTTTCTGTATTGGGTCTTACAGTTACGCAGGGAACACCCATTACCGATGTTTCCTCCTGTACCCCTCCGGAATCGGTTATTACCACTTCCGCAGCCTGCTGATGTCTGATGAAGGTAAGGTAATCCATGGGTTTTACCATGGTAAGATTCTCGGGAACCCGGCTTTGCAGCCCCCAGCTCTGAATGTTCTTCAGCGTTCTTGGATGCGCCGGGAATATCAGAGAAAGCGGATTGAGTTTGCCCAGAGAGTCAAGGATGCTTCCAA
Organism: Candidatus Sabulitectum sp.; assembly: GCA_029934845.1. Classification (GTDB taxonomy): domain Bacteria; phylum Fermentibacterota; class Fermentibacteria; order Fermentibacterales; family JCC-6; genus Sabulitectum. The sequence continues at coordinate 95 of JAOZLN010000089.1, read as the reverse complement.
GAAGATCTCTGTTATCCACATTCCCGGGCCGGTGCAGTGTGACAAGGCCGAATCTGCCTTCAGGAACATTCTTGTCAGCTGCTTCCGGAAGAAGC
>JAOZLN010000356.1 GCA_029934845.1 Candidatus Sabulitectum sp. | reverse complement strand
TTAAAGAGGTCGGTGACAAGGATTTGAACTACATTGAGATTTTTGAGTTGCTACTGGACGATGAAATCAATCGCAGTGAGAGTAAGAAGCATGAAAGGTTGTTGAAGAACGGTTGTATTGATGCTGGCAAGCGCTTTGATTCTTTTAACTTTAGACTATCTCCTCATGTACCTCGTGGTGATGTGGAGATGTAAATGAACTGTGAATTCATTAATCGTTCAGAAAATGTACTGCTTGCCGATCCTTCAGGAACTGGCAAGAGTCATATAGCGCAGGCTCTGGCCAATGAAGCAGTCAAGTATGGATACTGAGTTCACACACAAGCTGCTTGGCCATCTGAACGCAAGGCGTGCAGATGGTGGCTACTCTCAGTACATGAAAAAGTTGCCGGGGCTTGATCTGCTGATCCTTGATGACTTCGGACTGGTGCAACTTACACCTCAGAATGCAAATGATCTTTATGAAATAATCCTAGACAGATACAAAGAAAACCAATCATCATTACAAGCAATTGATTTCTAAGAGAATGGGATGAAGTATTCGGCAACCAATTGATGGCCTCAGCTGCCTTGGACCGGTTAACACACCATTCTCGCTGCATTGAAATCCCGAAAAGTGCAGAGAGCATCAGGCAGGTGGAAAGAAGAGGGAAATTGGTGCCAACGGTGAGTCTGAGAGGCAGAAAGAGTAGTGTTCAGCGGTACCCCCTTCCCCCGCCAGGTGGTCCTCCCCCCCCATAGCCATTGACATTCGTGCGATTGTTCGAGTTTGTTTTTTACATTAAGATAGAAGAATTGCAATATCATCGAGCTGTTGCTTTAGTGGGAGGGAAGGTCTATCTTGCTAATACAGTACTATTTTGTGAAGGTGTGAGAATGATGAAACTGTCAGCAGGCAAACTTTTTGCTTTTCTGTTATTAGTAATTCTATCGGTCTGTTCCCATGCAGCAATCTATGAAAACTATACAAATGTTTTCCAGATAGATAATAAGTATGGATTGGGACCACTCCGCCCGTTTGAATTTTTGGGTTATGGTAAAACAGATGGCATTGGGTGCTTCTACGGCCCTGGTGGAAATTTTGGGACGACTTTACACCTTTTCGCAAATTCTGGAGCTGGACTCTTCACAGAAATTGATCTCATAAATTATGATGATATGCCAATAAGTATTACTGGTGATTTCAATGGGGATGGGTTTAGTGATTTCTTCATTAGGGGAAATGAAGCGTATGGTGATACGGATTGCTATACCTTTGTAAGAGATTCGGCAGGATTGGGGGATGGTATTTTCTTCAATCCCGGATACAACGGATACATAAGTGATTCTGGGGACTTCAACGATGACTCAATTGATGATATCTGTGGAGTAACGGATTCCAGGGTGTTCATATGGTATAGTGATGGAACTGGTGATTTTACCACCGAACTTGTATCTGATTCATTAGGAGCAACCATTCAGGTAAGGTGCAAGGATCTTGACAACGATGATGACCTTGATATTTTTGTCCAATTGGCGGGGAATGTTATCATTCTGGAAAATAACGGATCAAACATATTCAGTGAAGCTTTTAGCTCAGATCTTCCCCCATTCACCTACTATACTAGTATATCTTTTTCTGATCTTGACAATAACTCATATCAGGACATCATACTTACCAACCAGAATGAATCTAATGAGACAGTTCTTGCTGTTTTTATGAATATGGGAAGTATGGGTTTCCTTAAAACTGAAACGATTTTTGATGAGGAATTTCCGTTTTCGGTCTTCTGTAAAGATTTTGATTTGGACGGTAAATCAGACCTTGCTATAAATATGAGCCATCACATGTCAATCTTTAGAGGTAATGGAGATGGTTCTTTTGAATCAGCACCATCGCTTTTTGAGAGTGATAATTTCGGTGGTATGCTGTTTCAGGATTATGATCTTGATGGTGACCAGGACATGGCTGCAGTGTATCTTGATTATTCCTACTCCTATTTGAGAATTTACTTCAATAGCACTATTTCTGCCGGTATGCAGGAGTCGTCTAGACCTCAATCTATTCCACTGTTAACTGCAGTACAAAATCCATTCTCCTTCTCCGTTGAATTCAACGTTAGTAATACCCTTTCACCAGTAACACTTCAAATACTTGATCTCTGTGGTCGCACAGTCCTTTCCCTTACAACAGATAATCAGGGATATGCAGTATGGAACGGTCTAAATTCAGAAGGTCAACAAGTACCCAGTGGTACATATTTAATCAGGGCACAGGAGATAAGCTGTAACCACCTGAAGCTGATCAAGATATGAGAAGCTACTTATGTCTGCATTAAAGCTTAAGAGCCACCTCGAAATCTAAAAAAACCGGAATAGTGCTCGGGTATTTGTTCGGAATCTCAGCTCGCAATGGTAATTATCTTCACTCTCGAGAATTGGCCTACCATTTGAATATTTATCGTCACTATCTTTTGATCAGGGAATCACCGGGCGTGCAAAGTATCAACAGGGCATCTGTCCGAGTATTAAAAGGATTATCAGAGCCTGTTCAAGTATCTACAACGCTTGGCATAACTTGCACAGTTATCACAGTAACCGGTTGGCACACAAGCGAC
>JAOZLN010000355.1 GCA_029934845.1 Candidatus Sabulitectum sp. | reverse complement strand
AATCAACGAACGACCCTGAAGAGTACATGAAGGAGAAAATGTACAAGAACTATGCAGCATCTCCCAGGATCAGGAGGGATGATGAGTAATTTATCTGAAAGCAAATACCGGGGTTATGAAGCAGACAGGTCCAAGTATCCCGAGATGGAGAACGGCAAAGCTGTTATTGATCTTGAGTCACACAAATACACAAAGATATGGCAGGGTCCTCAGCACCCTGGTGTAACCGGAAACATGTCCGTTGAACTAATCATAAACGGAGATGAGATAGTCTGGGCAAAAACGCATGTCGGTTATCTGCACCGTGCTTTCGAGAAGCTTATGGAAAGAAGAAAGTACATTCAGTGTTTCCCTCTTGTCTGCCGGATATGCGTGCCGGAGCCTGACACAAACGAGTACTGTGTATCCGCTGCCATGGAAGACCTTGCAGGAATTACCGTTCCGGAGAAAGCTCTGTGGCTTAGAACTCTGAATCTTGAGATGTCTCGAATTGGTAGTTATCTGATGTGGATCGGCGGTCAGGCAGGTTCTCTGGGTATGGGTGCCATAGGCCAGTGGACTGTGGGTATGCGCGACTTCTGGCTGGATCTTTTTGAAGAGATGACCGGTGGCAGGGTATACCACATGTATATGATTCCAGGCGGTGTTAGAAAGACCCTTCCTGAAGGTTTCCGGGACAGAGCCAGGGAACTGATAATCACAACCAGAAAACTGCTGTACGATGTGGAGAACACCTTCCTTTCAAATGCAATAGTGAAATCAAGGTTGCAGGGGCTTGGCGTGATCTCGCCTGAAATGGTGGACGAGTACGGTATAGTCGGTCCCAATGCCCGTGCAAGCGGTATGGAACACGATATAAGAATCAACAATCCCTATGTGAAGTACGGCGAACTGGATGTAAAAATGCTTACTTCCACCGTGGGAGATGCTTACGCCAGGGCTGAACTGCGGTACAGAGACCTTCACCAGAGTCTTGACCTTGTAACAGAGATTCTTGACAGAATACCGGAAGAAGGCGCCATACAGGCAAAGATGCCCAACCTGGTTAACTGGAAGATCCCGCCGGGGCAGACCTATGTAAAGGCTGAATCGACCCGTGGTGAACATGGATTTTATATGGTTTCCGACGGCACTGGAAAACCAAGAAGGGTTTTTGCAAGGGGAGCCAGCTACACCCATGCGATTTCTGTTCTTGAAGAACTGGCAGTTAACATCAGCCTTTCTGATCTTGCTGCTCTTATGGTTTCGCTCCATACATGCCCACCGGAAATTGAGAGGTGAGAAAATGAAACTGAAAGATGTACTGTCACCTTTAAGGGTCTGGGAGCGGGCTGCTCAAAAGCCGTGGACCATAAAAGATCCCATAAATGACAGACCCGGTGCCGATAACTACAGGGGATTTCACAAGAACGATTTTACTAAGTGTATCGGTTGTGGAACCTGTGAAGAGATCTGCCAGAATGATGCAATCGATATTGTTCCGGTTGAGGGCCAGGAAACTGTTGATGGGGACAGCGGGCTGCGCCCCATGATCGACTACGGTCGGTGCTGCTGGTGTGCCCTCTGCGTGGATGTATGTCCCACCGGGTCGCTTACCATGTCTAACGACTACACATGGATCGCTGACAAACCCGAGGACTTCAGGTTTGTACCTGGAGCAGATAAGACGAAATGGCAGGACGCTGAAGTTGGTTACAGCCGTTCACCGGATATTCAGATCCTGGACTATGACAGAGTAGAGATGCACGAGATCAAGCCGGAGGATCGAGACCGATCCTTTATTGAGATAGTGAAGGGCTACAACAAAGAGCAGGCCATGAAGGAAGCGGAAAGATGTATTGAATGCGGCCTTTGTATAGCAACCTGCCCGGCTCACATGGACATTCCCGGTTACATCGCTGCCATCAGGGATGATGACATAGAGAATGCTTTAAGGATACTTTATGAAACAAACCCCATGCCGGAGATCTGCGGGCGCATATGTACCCACAAGTGTGAAACCGCCTGTGCTCTGCACAACAACGGAGACCCTCTGGCAATCAGGTGGCTGAAGCGCTACATAGCAGACCAGATCCCCGCAGAAAAGTACCCGGAGATCCTTGGCACAAAGCACCTGGAAGACGAAATACTGAACAGGAAAGTAGCCATAATCGGAGCAGGTCCAGCAGGAGTATCTGCTGCTTACTACCTTGCTATCATGGGTTACAAGACGAAGATATATGAAGCCCTGCCGGAGTCAGGCGGTATGGCAAGATACGGTATTCCAGAGTACAGACTTCCATACGATCAGATCGACAAGGATGTTGAATATCTGAAAACGCTGGGCGTAGAGATACAGTACAACACCAGGGTTGGTAAGGATATTTCCCTTGAGGAGCTGCACAACAGCTATGATGCTGTGTTTGCAGGAACCGGGCTTCATCTTGGCAGAAGCACCAGAGTTCCCGGTTCAGATAACCAGAGAGTCTACTTTGCAACAGACCTTCTTCGTGAAGTTACTCTTGGCAACGAAATTGATGTTGCAGAGAACATCGTGGTAATTGGCGGCGGAAATGTGGCAATGGATATCACAAGAACTCTGGCAAGGCTGCAGAATCT
>JAOZLN010000088.1 GCA_029934845.1 Candidatus Sabulitectum sp. | reverse complement strand
TATTTTTTTGAGTAATCCAGAGCCTGCTTAAAATCTTTCTTTGCTTCGTAGAGATCCGAGAAATACTGCAGTGATGAAGATTCCAGGTCTTTTGCACCTGTCCCGGTTGAGATCTTGTAGGCTCGGTCAAGGAATATGCGGGCTTTGTTAAACATGCCAAGCTTGGTATAGACCGACCCTATATTGTTGCAGGAAAGTGCTATGCCCCTGATGTCCTGAAGTTTTTCTGTTTCCAGAAGAGTTCTCTGATAGTACTCCAGGGCTTTCCTGTTATTCGCAAGAGCCTGGTAAACAGTACCTATATTGCCATAAGAGTTTGCAATCCCTCTTGTGTCCTTTATTCGCTCTCTGATAGTTAGAGCCTGTTTGTGTTTTTCAAGAGCAAGCAAATGGTTACTTTGTCGCGAGAGAATAAGCCCGATGTTGTTGTAGCATTTGGCCACGCTCAACTCGTCATGGTTTTCTTCATAAATATTTAGAGCACTGCTGTAGCTTTCCTGCGCCTTCTTAAGAAGGTCAAGCTGTTTGTAGATATTCCCGATGTTCAGATAAGAAATTGCTGAACCCAGGCTGTCTCCGATGTTGTTTTTGATCTCAAGAGATTTTAAAAAGTACTCAAGTGCCTTGCTGTAACTGGCCTGCCCCCGGTGGATATTGCCGATATTGTTGTAAACTCTTGCTATGCCCCGGTCGTTACCTGTTCTTCTCCATATTTCCAGTGAGCTGAGATAGTTCTTCATCGCTTCACCGAAATTGCCTGTGATCCAGCAGGAGATACCATACAGAAGTTGGCTTTCTGCAATTAAATCATCCAGGCCCAGATCGCGAGCTATAGAGAGAGCCTCTTCCGCATGCCTTTTTGCTTTATCCGGATCATTGCGATACTCGACAGATGCCAGTTGGTTGAGTACTTTGGCCAGCTCAAGCCTGTTATCGGCAACTGATCTTAATTCAATTAACTTTGCCTGAAGTTTATCCATATCAGCCATAGAAAACATACCCCCATAGCGACGATACCTGTGGTTGTTGCCTTTTGTCAACAAGCAGAACTTTTCTTCAGACCTGCTTTTACTCCGGTGGTCTGACCCCTACCACCAGAGAGCTCCACTCATGGGCGTACCAGCTGCCATCTCTTCTTTTCTTCAAGGTTATAGGTCTTGGGCTGGCGGCACCGGAACAGGCAATGAAGAGCTTGATCTTTCCTTCCTCGGTGCTGCCGCTGTATCTGTTGGTGGTGAAGGTCATTTCCATTCTTTCGGGAATAGTGTAATCGTTTTCCGGTGAAGTTCCAGAGAAATATGACCGGAGCATGTATGATTTTGATCTCAACTGGCTTACGGCCAGCTGAATGGAGCTGAAAGCAATTTCCGGGTTCATAGCTTTGAGAGAGTCAATACCCTGATGCTCGTCATGTGTAATGATATTCAAAGCAAGAACGCAAGCTGCTGCTGCACCTTCCGGCTCTTTATTCATTTCAGGAAGTACAGCTTCATAGGCCTCTGCTGTAAGAGGAAGTGTGTCAATTGTGTAATTCAACTTTGTTTCCTTTCTGCTGTGATGCGGACAAAATTCTTAACAAGAATGTGAGCTTGTTTAGAGGGTAAGTGGTTGGCAAGAATTTTCCCTCTGCCGGAATCGCCAAGACGATCTGCTTTTTCATTTCCATACAGCATGGCTTCCATGGCATCTGCAAGTTCTTCAGGAGATCCCGGTTTCACAAGAATGCCACTGATGTTATTTTCGATAAGTTCCGGAATACCTGATACTCTGGTGGAAATGCAGGGTACTCCCATACCCATTGCTTCCATAAGAGCTACTGGAATGCCGTCTTTATCTCCATTGGGCGCTTCCATGCACGGAAGAACAAAGAATGAAGCAGCTGAAACAATACTTAGTGTTTCATCGGATCTAAGTACGCCTGCAAAATTAATGGGAAGATCTGTGTTGCTACTGCGGTACTTTTTCAGAATTTTCTCGTCAGGGTCAGCGCCTATAATTGTAAGAGTGCAATCTGTTCCCCTTTTCTGAAGCAGTCGCATTGCCTCGATCAGTACAGGTACTCCCTTTTTTGCAACAAGACCACTTGCAGTGCAGACTGCCAGCGGGGCAAGAACGGTTTTTTTTCTGCCGGGTAACTCTGCTGTATCCAGACCCAGTCTTGCTACAACAATTTTTTCTCTTGGGAGCCCATACTTCACCAAGTGGCTGATATTGTATTGCGAGATGGTGAAAACTACAGCAGCTTTCTGAAGAACTCTACGGAGCCTGACAGTGGAATCCGGAACAAAAATATCTGCGGCATGTGCAGTTACAGAGTAAGGTACCTTCAGAATATCCGCAATGATTCTTGCGATATGTGCATTGTCATGAGCGAAATGTGCGTGGATGATGTCCGGTTTACTGGAATGGTCAATCTCCGCTACTGCAGATGACGCAACAATGAAATATCTGAATTCCTTATTCCGGAAAGATCTTAGCATGGCCTTCGGGAACCGGAAAGACTTGAAGAAGGGTACAATCAACCTTTTTGCAGAGCAAGTGAGGTACTTGAACTCCAGGGTTCTGTTCACGGTTACCGAATTGTTCTTCGGATCATTTGATATGCCATTCCAGAAGTCAGCGGTGGTATTCCTTTCCCTGAGTTCGGGAAGAAGAACGGAAATGTCATGCCCTGATGATGCTACCGCTTCAATCTCTCTTGTTACATAAGGGGGAAGAAATCCCAGCACATACAGTATTTTCATGGGCCTGCCATTCTGTCCAGAAAACCTGCCATTCGTTTCATTACATTTACGGCGGAGAATTGCTCTTCTATTCTTGCAAAATCCACAGGAACACGAAGACTGGAAGTGGTCCACTGGTATTCCAGGCTCTCGAACATTATTGCAATCTCTTCCGGGTCCGGTTGAACAATGTATCCTCTGCCCGGTTTTCTGATTCGGGCTGCCATGGCTCCCTCGGGTACAATGCCCAGGATAGTTCTTCCTGAAGCAAGATACTCGGCGGTTTTGCTGGCATTCTTATAGTGACTGCCTTTGCGATTGTTGAGATATCCTATAAGAATATCACAATTCTTCTGAAATTCGGGAACATCACTCCACTTGAGATGACCGTAGTGTTTAACTCTGTCTTTCAGAGGCGGGCTTTTCAGTTTTTGAAGAGAGACAGGATCTATGCCTCCAGCCATGTTGATTCTCAGTTTGGAGTTGGGATTCCTGTTGTAGAACATTTTCAAGCCTTCAATAAGTTCCACAGGAGAATGACTGGCGAAAAAATTACCGGTCCACCCGGCAGTCAGATACTTTGAGTCGGACACCGGCTGATCTGCTCTGCTTATTCTTGCAGGATCGTATGCATTCTCTGCCACATGGGAAGCAGGGCAGAATTTCACATACTTTTCCAGGAAGTAACCGGTGGAAGCTTCAGTGGTTGCTATGATTCCCCTTGCTTTTCTTACAACTTCTCTTTCAAGAAGAGATTCAACCAGTCGATTAAGTTTGCTTGGCCAGCTGACATAGCTGTCTTCCAGCCACAGATCACCAAAGAAAGGAATAAACGGAAGAGCTGTTTCTTTTGATGCAGAGAGGGCAATCAGGTGCAGAGAGTGGTGTGGGCCGAATGACATTATGGCGTGAGGTTTTTCGTCGGTTATGATCTTTTTTAACACGGGAAGAACCTTTTTCCTCCAGGTGATCACTCTGTCGGGAATCAGGATGTAGTTGTGTGCAATGAAACGGATCATGCTGCGGATGGGATTGTTCTTTGCTTTTTCAACAGAAGCCGGGTTTGTTGTTGCAATTCCTTTATGGGGCACCCTGAATACTTTGAGGTTTTCCGGCAGTTCATCAAGAAGTGATTGATCTGTTTTCATGCCCCTGGGTTTTTCAACAGTAACAACGATTACTTCCCAGTGGTTGTCAGGCAGATACCTGCACATGTTCAGTACAACAGGAGTTCCCCCGGTAGAGAGGGGCGGGAAAGTGTACGTGAGCAGGATCAGTTTTTTCATGTTTACCTCAGTTTCCTGTACAGGTCCCGTAAAATAATACTCTGGGGTTCCCAGTTGTATCGATCTATGGCAGCAGCTCTGCCGCTGCTCTTCATTCTTTTTCGCATTGCAGGATCTGCCGCAAGGGTTTCCACAGCGCGGGATATTTCCTCCGGTGAGTCGGGGTTAACTGTTATTCCGCTGCTTACCTCATTCAGTACTCTCTTCAGCTCCGGAAAATCACTTGCTATTATGGGTACCCCGGCCATCATGTATTCATACAGCTTGTTGGGCAGAGAGTAGAAATGATTTAAACAGGTGTTTCTGAAAAGAATAAAGCCCATGTCGGCGTCAACTGTGATCTGTGGAAGTTCTTCAGATGGTACCGGGGGAAGAAAAATGACTTTGTTCTCCAATCCCATATCGGCTGCCATTTTCTGAAGAGTTCCATTCCAGGTGTCCATGCCTATTATGACAAATTTCACATTAGTATTCGTTGTTAGTTCTGCCGCCTGAAGTAGTTCCTCAAGCCCTCTCTCGGGGCACAACACCCCCTGGTAAAGGGCAATTACAGTATCTGGTGCAGCGTTTATCATGTTCCTGAGTTTACCTGCAGAGGGAAGTTCAATCAGTTTTTCGGGAGCATTCTCAACAATCTCAAGATTCTTCATTGCCGGGTACATCTGCTGCATTTTTTCTCCGCGCAGCGGCGTGACTGCAATAACCGCATCTGCTTTGTAGATGTATTTGCGTTCTATTCTTTTTAGTCTTATTCTGTTCATCGGGTGGGTTGCGATAAGATATCTTGATGATTCCAGCCAGAGCTCGTGGCTGTCGTATACAAGCCTGGCATTCCTTTCTGCGGCAGCTGAGCCACAGATCTGAAGTGTATCCAGATCATTGGCGTGGTACACATCCGCATCTACCTCCCAAGCGGCATCTCTTAGCCTTTTCTCCCATGGGATATCTCTCTGAAGATCTGCTACGAACCTTCGTAACCGGTTCTGCCTGAGAGATCTGATAACTTTTGCCTTAAAGGAAATGTCGGATTTTTCTGAAGCCTGTACAACCTGCCTGCGAAGGTTTTCCTTTGTTTCTGAGAATATCGGCGGTCTTATTATCCGAATACCATTCCTGTTTTCCTCCCGGGGTAAACCGGCTTCAGGCATTGCTATTACAGTTACCTGCCAGCCGTCTGCGGCCAGAACGGCCATCTCTTTTTTTACTCTGGCGTCATTTGAAAGACGATTCTTTACAACCATACAGACACTATCTGTTGACAAATTCCCTCCCTGTAGAATGCTTGTCTCATGCTGAACATAATTGTTCACGGGTCTCTTGCGGAGTGTGACTTTTATCTGATGCTTGGCTATACTCCGAGGATACTCTTGATGTGTTTCACTTGTTTGCGGAAAGAGATGTTTTGAAAATATCGTTTGTGATGATTGGTCTTAAAGATCACAGTACCGGCGGGTATTACTTCAATTTCAAAATGGCAGATGCGTTAAGCCTGGCCGGGCACGATGTTGACGTGATTCACTTTAATACAATGCCGGAGAAACTGCGTGGCTCCCGGATCGCAGGATCATTTTACGTAATGAAACGGGTTCTAAGACACAAGCCGGATCTTCTGGTGGTGAGCAAAAGCTACAGCTTTATGGTACCTCTTAGAATTATCATTTCATTTTTAAGACTTCCTGTACTGTATATGGTTCATCATCTGGAGTGGCATGACAGGGCTGGAGCTGTTTCCAATGTTAGAAAATGGTTGGTCCGCTGGTATTTATCGTGTGGGAAAAGAATATGGGTAAACAGCAGAAGCACCGCAGACGATGTAATTTCTCTTGGGATCCCCAGGGAAAAACTTTTTGCTATTCCTCCTGGCTTTGACCGTTTTGAAACCGATTTGAAAGCAAAGCAGTTGCCTGTGAAGATCCTTTCAGTGGGAACTGTCTGTTCAAGGAAAGACCAGCTTACTCTGGTGAAAGCATGTGCTCTTCTGGGGCAGAGGGAATTCCACCTGTTCATTCTGGGTGATGATACGGTAGACAGGGATTATGCAGAAATGGTTCAAGAAGAAGCAGATATTCTTGGAGACAAAGTTACCTTCATGGGTCATCTTTCCACGGGGGAACTTTATGAACTTTACAACAAAAGTCACATCCTGGCAAATCTTTCGCGCTGGGAGGGATACGGAATAGCAGTAGCAGAAGCCATGTGGGCAGGGTTGCCTGTTGTTGCTGTTGATGCAGGTGCAGTACCGGAACTTGTTACCCACGGTTATAATGGCTATTTAACAGCCCCTGGAGATGTAGAAAGTTGCGCAGAGCATTTAAAGGAACTTATTGATAATGGAAAGCTGAGAGAGGAAATGTCCTGCAGTGCCCGAAAGAAGGCTCAGGAACTTTTCTCCTGGCATGATACAGGAAGGGAGTTTGTTGACCTTGCACAAGAAACTGCTGGTTGCAAAATTCGGTGGAACAAGCCTGGCAAGTGAAAAGAACCGGGCTACAGTGGCGAAACACTGCAGTTTGCTTCTTAAAGAGGCGGAAAAACTGGTTGTTGTTGTATCTGCCATGGGGCGTGGTGGCGACCCGTATGCAACAGATACACTTCTTGAACTGGTTTCTGCTCAGTCAAGTATTCGGGAAAAAGACAGACTTATGATCTGCGGCGAGGTCATAAGTGCACTTGTCATGGCTTCAACTCTTCGTGAAGATGGTATTAAAGCCGAAGCACTCACCGGCTGGGAGGCTGGAATTTCTACTGATGGAGTTTCAGGTAATGCCAGAATAGTAAGCATAGATACTGCGAGGATAGAAGAATCCATGGGGCGAAACAGTGTTGTAGTTATTGCAGGCTTTCAGGGAATTGATTCCGCCGGGCACCTGAACACACTGGGCAGAGGAGGAACGGATACCTCGGCGGTTGTTCTTGGTATCGCACTTAAAGCTGATGAAGTTCTTCTTTACAAGACCGTCGATTCAGTATACACCGCAGACCCCAATAAAGTACCATCGGCAAAGCAGCTTGATGTGATCTCGGCAGAAGATCTGAGGCAGATGGCGTGGCAGGGTGCCAAAGTGGTTCACCCAAGAGCTGCTGAGGCTGCCCAGGCTTCGGATCTTACTCTGAAGGTCAGATCTTTTCGCACTGGTAAAGTGGTAACAGAGGTTGTGACCGAACCTCTTGAAGATACCAGATATATTGTTGGTGTTGCCGCCGGTCATATTGTAACCGGATTTACCGTAACAGGTTCAGGAAAACCATCTGTTTTCTTCGCCGGGCTTTTCAGAAGAATAGCAGACAGTGGAGTATCTATGGATATGTTCAGTGTTTTCGGTTGTTCTGCGGCATTTACCGTTCCTGTGGAATCAGAGGAAGCAGTAAAGAAACTTCTTGGTTCCATGAATATTAGTTACACAACCGAGAGCCCCTGCGTTAAGGTTTCTATTATAGGTGCCGGGATGCATGGATTAATGGGGGTCATGGCCAGATTCTGCGAGGCTCTTGCAAGGGTTGATGTGGATGCTCTGCAAACCGTAGATTCACATGCCACGATAAGTGCTCTTGTTCCTCTGGCGCACAGAGAAGCTGCACTGCAGGAATTGCACAGGGAGTTTATAGAATGAATCCACTTGAGGCGTCAATTTTAGCTGTTGTTCAGGGACTTACCGAATTTCTGCCTGTCTCCAGTTCCGGTCATCTTGCCCTGGCATCAAATCTGCTGAATGTCCCGGAGGGAGGGCTGGCTTTCGATATTGTTCTTCACCTGGGCACTCTGGTTGCTGTTTTTGTTTTTTACTGGAAGGACATTGCTGCTCTTGTAAGGGGTATTGTTCTTCGTGAAAGAAAGAGTCTTATTCTTGGGCTTACCCTTGTTGCTGGAACAGTTCCCGTGGCCATTGCTGGTTTCCTGTTCGGTGACTTCATTGAAGGTCTTCGAAGCAATATGTTTTTTATCTCCGGTGCTCTGGTTTTCACGGGAACCATTCTGTTCTTCTCGGGAAGAATACCATCCACCGGCAAACCGGGAATTACTTTTAAAAGGGGTGTTCTTGTTGGTCTGGCTCAGACTATGGCCATTCTTCCAGGTGTTTCCCGGTCTGGAACCACCATTTGTACAGGACTTGCAGCGGGTCTTTCAAGGGAAGAAGCAGCCCGGTTCTCTTTTCTTCTTGCAATCCCCGCCATTCTTGGTGCGGCGGTGAAGGAACTTCCTTCAGCAAGCTGGAGTATCCCCTTCAGCAACATTATTGTTGGTTTCCTGGTTTCTGCAGTTGTTGGATTTGGAGCCTTGTCGCTTCTTGTTAAGTTTGTGAAGCAAGGCAGGCTCACCGGTTTTGCCTGGTACTGCTGGATAGTTGCGGCAGCAGGGCTGGCTTTCGCAACATTGGGGCGGTAATTGAGAACTGAAAAGAAAGAGATTCCTTCAAGGCAGACCATAGATAAGTTTATTATGGAATGTTCAGTGGTCAGGCTTGGTATGATCTCCAGAGGAGAGCCCTATGTAGTACCGCTGAACTTTGTATACGATGAGGGCATCGTATATTTTCATTGTTCTTTAGAGGGAAGAAAGATCGAAGCGATAAGAGCAAATCCCAGGGTGTGTCTTGAGTTTGACGCCATGCACGGAGTCAGTGTGAAAAAACAGACCACTTATTACACTAG
>JAOZLN010000003.1:11900-24744 GCA_029934845.1 Candidatus Sabulitectum sp. | reverse complement strand
TGTTCTGTGATACGCGAAAACCAGTGCTTCTGCATATCTCTTTGCTTCATCGTAAACGCCCCTTGGGCCAACTGGGTTTACATTCCCCCAGTAGCTTTCCGGCTGAGGATGCACCAGTGGATCTCCATAAACCTCACTGGTCGATGCCAGTAGAAGGCCTGCATTCTTTTCCTTTGCAAGACCCAGGGCTTTATGGGTTCCCAAAGCCCCTACTTTGAGGGTTTGAATTGGATACATAAGATAATCTATGGGGCTTGCAGGTGAAGCAAGGTGGAAGATGAAATCAATATTTCCCGGAATGTAGATATACTCTGTTACATCGTGTTTGATAAACTTGAAGTCGTTTCTTCCAGACAGGTGTGCAATGTTGTCTGTGCTTCCTGTAAGAAGATTATCAAGAGCGATCACAGAGTGCTCTTTTTCAAGCAGTCTGTCGCACAGATGACTTCCAATAAAACCTGCTCCTCCGGTTACAAGAATTCTCATTTACTGAATCCTTTCTGAATTCTCAAGTCTGGTCGAATACATTTTTTTGTAATACTCACGGAATTCCCCGGATTTGATCGATTGCCACCACTGCGGATTATCACGGTACCAGTCTACAGTAAGAGCAATGCCTGTTTGAAAATCTGTATCCGGTTTCCAGTTCAGTTCTTCCCTTGCACGGGAGATGTCTACTGCGTATCGGCGATCATGCCCCAGTCGGTCTTCTATGAATCTGACCAGGGATGGGTCAGTGCCTGTAGCCTCAAGAATGGCAAAAGTAACCTCTTTGTTGGTCATCTCCTGTCCGTCGCCGATGTTGTAGATACGACCGGGTCTGCCTTTTTCAATGGCTGCCACAAGAGCGCTGCAGTGATCGGTAACGAACAACCAGTCTCTCATGTTTCCGCCATCGCCGTACAGTGGCAGTTTTTCCCCTTCGAAGGCATTTGTTATAAACAGCGGAACGAGTTTCTCCGGGTACTGGTGAGGTCCGTAGTTGTTAGAGGCACGGGTAATAACAACAGGCACACCGAAAGTAGAGAAATAACTCATGGCGAGAAGCTCTCCACCGGCTTTTGAAGCGGAGTAGGGGCTTCTTGGATCAAGAGTATCTTCTTCGCTGGATCTTCCATTCTGAACACTTCCATATACCTCATCTGTAGATATCTGCAGGAAGACGCTTCTGGAATCGTCTTTTTTGAATTCCTCAAGAAGAACCCTTACCCCTTCCACATCTGTTCTAACAAAAGAGGCCGGGTCATCAATGGATCGGTCAACATGCGTTTCTGCTGCGAAATTTACCACTGCGCTGCAGCCTTCCATGGCCCCTTGAACCGCAACAGGATCACAGATATCACCCTTGATGAATCTGTATCTTTCCGACCCTTCATAATCTGACAGATTCTCTCTTCTGCCTGCATAGGTAAGCTTGTCAAGTACAGTTACTGACCAGTTCGGACGGTGACTCATTACGTACTTCACGAAATTGGTGCCGATAAAACCTGCTCCTCCAGTCACAAGAAGATTCATCAGATTCCTTTCCGTATCTCTGCTGCCCGATTGTTAGCTTCCAGAAGATTCTCTATGCTGGCTCCACAGTCTGACCACCATCCGCTTATCTCATCAGCCCGCATTTCGCCACGGTGAATATAGGCATTATTAAGATCAGTTACCTCAAGCTCGCCTCTACCGGAGGGCTTAAGTTCATCTATAATGTCAAATGCCTTATTGTCATACATATACACTCCAATAACGGCAAAGTCACTTGCTGGGCTATCCGGTTTTTCCACAATTGAGACTACTTTGTCGTTGACGATCTCGGCAACACCGTAATCCCTCGGGTCTTTTACTCTCTTGTATAAAATTCTTGCGCCAGACTTCTGCTGTCTGAAAGATTCCACATGGCTTGCAATGGAATTCTCCAGAATGTTGTCTCCCAGGATCACTACGAAACTTTCTCCTCCGATAAATGCTCTGGCCAGACCTATTGCCTGTGCAATTCCTCCTTCGCCTGTCTGATACGCATAATTCAAGCTCCGGAAACCAAATTCTTTTCCGTCTCCGAGAAGTTGCATGAAGCTTCCTGCGCTGTTTCCTCCGGTAACTACCATGACATCCTTAATTCCCGCATCAGCAAGAGTCTGAAGCGGATAGTAGATCATGGGCCTGTCATAAACAGGAAGAAGATGCTTGTTTGTTATGCTTGTGAGAGGTCTTAATCTGGTTCCAAGGCCTCCTGCAAGAACTACACCTTTCATATTAAGCTCCTTACCTTACCAGTGCAAATTTGAGTAATCCTGCTTCTGAATCTCTCTGATCTATGTGCAGGAAGTAAATTCCTGATGCAGCTGGATCACCGCTTATATTCAAACCATCCCAGGCTATGTCATCGCGACCGGTAGATAAGTATTCGAATACAAGAGAACCTTTAAGATCATAGATACTGACTTCAGCAGGCGTATCGGAAATTCCCGCAATGCCAAGTATATCGCCATTGCCCGGCACAAATGGATCGGGATAAACCACAGCACTTGAGCCATTACCGGAAAGCCCGGATTCAAGCATTCCCTGCCAGAAACCATGATCGGTAGCCATCCAGAGATAGCCGTTGTCGCTGTCTACTGCGAAAGCATATATGTTGTCTTCGATCAATGGGCTGTTGAATGTGGTGTATTCCTCAATTACGCCTGATGTTCTAAAAAATCTTTTAAGACCCTGACTGGTGGAAACCCATACACTTCCAAGATCATCACACTTAAGAGCAATAACCCCCATATCGATCTGATCGACCTCGGTAACTATTCCATTGCGGATAAATGCCAGGCCGGATGCTGTGCCTGCATATACAACGCCGGAACGGTCCATGGCCAGAGAAGTGACAAGGGAAGAGGGAAGACCATCCAGAGAGGTATACGATTCTCTTACCTCACGAAGATCTCCATCCACATAGGCAAGACCGCCATCTGTTCCAACCCAGCAGTACCTTCCACCGGTTGGCAGTACGGCGTTAACTTCTTTGCTGGGCAAACCGGAGGAACCAGTGATATTTACAAAGGATATGGCGATTGAATCACCAGGAGTCCAGGTTAATCGGCTTACTCCGCTGGTTTCTGTCTCGAACAGTGTTCTGTGTCCGAACCACACTGTATTTTCATCTCCCTGTTCAGCGCAGAATACTCTGTCATTAAGAAGACCATCGTTGCTGTCAAAATGGATAGTGGAGGCAATGGTTCCATTCTGCCATGACAGCCAGTCAATGCCGTAGCCCACTGAAGAGACAAACACTCCGCTTCCCGATTGACAGATAGCAAAACTCTGAGTGGCATATGTCATGAATTGTGTAACAGACTGCCACTGCCCATTTGCCAGTACTGAAGCACCTGCACGGTTGCTCGAAGCCCATATACTGCCGTCGGGAAGAATGGTACAATCTCTAAGATCATTGGATACAGGGCCGAATTCCGGAAAGGTTCTTCTCCAGGAGCCAGTGTCACGAAGAATTGCCAGTCCGGCTCCTGAAAGCCTGTTATCAGCATATGTATTGGCCAGGACTCCACACAATATGTTGTTGTACCACACAAGACCTGCAAGTGCATTCCCGTGTAGATTCGCGTGATAACCCTGCCATACTCCGTTGTGAAGAATAAAACTCTGGTTTGTACAACCCACTGCAAGCCCGCCCGGCCCCCAGGCTATGGAAGAAATATTTCCGCTTGGAAAGAGCAGTTCCTTTTCCCATGGCTGATCAGCTGGTTTTAAAAACAGCCCTGCAGCTGTGGCTGCCCAGAGGGTATCATTCTGCCACTCCATTGCTGTGATCGATACAGGATCGATGTTTTGAGCAGTCCAGGAACTTTCCTCACTGGGATCGGCGGATCTGGCGAGAAAAACAAGGCCCGCTGTGGTACCAACATAGAGGCCAGAATCCGAAGAAGAAAGACAGGTGATATTATCTGATGGCAGTCCGCCGCTGGTAGAAAGCGTATTGAATGTTTCAAAGAAGCCGAATTCTCTGATGCACAAGCCCTGGGTGGTGGCCGCATAAATAACAGAATCCGCTAAAGTTTGATTAATGCCCAGATTCAAGGGAAGACCGTCGATCTGGTTAAAATGGGTTTTCTGTCCATCCTGTGTGAACATATCTATTCCGCCACCGTTCATTGATACCCACAAATTTCCTGACTGATCATAGTTTACATGGGAAACCCTGTCGTAGGAGAGCTTTCCGGGAAATGTCCAACCGGAGTCCGGAACAAGTTCTTCCCCTGTCTCCGAGTAGTGAGAAAAAAGGATACCTCCTGAAGTGGCAGCCAGAATAACATCACCCCTGGTGATAATTCCATTGCCCCCGCCGTAATGAGGGAAGTGTTCCCATTCGGTAATTCTTCCGAAAAGGGCGGTAATAATAAGAAATATGCTCACAGTCTCTCCTCCCACCATTTGTAAAGCAGCCTGAGGCCTTTTTCCAGTGAATCGTCCGGGGTCCAGCCAAGAGATCTTAGTTTTTTCGAACTGCCGATCTGGCAGAACTGATCTTCCTGCCGAAGAAGCCGTGGATCGATCATTGTGCGAAGCCCCGCCCCGGGAATACTCGTTATAAGATCTAAAAGATCTCCGATAGAATTTCCGTTGCCTGAACAGACATTGTATACCTCGCCTGGTTGCCCGTTTGCAAGAAGAGAGGCATAGGCCATAACAACATCATCAATGTATAGATAGTCTCGTATTGCATTAAGGTTTCCCGTGCTGATCACTTTTTCACCGGACTTAACGGAACGGATGACCCTTCTGCAGAAGGAAGGCAGAACAAAGTGTCCTTCCTGCCCCGGGCCGAAATGCGGGAAAGAGCGAGCGATCACACTTTGTACTCCGGAGTCGATTATTAGTTTCTCTGCTTCGAGTTTGCTTTCACCGTAGGGGCTTCCGGGACCAAGCGGAGACAGCTCATCCAGTACGCTCACGGAAGGTTTGTAAACCTCTGCTGAACTGGCAAAAAGCAGCAGCGCATTCGGGGCATTCTCTCTGATCCAGTTCAAAATGCTTCCGGTTCCCTCATAATTAATACTCATTACCTTTTCTTTACTGGTATGGGAATGAGCAACAGAGCTGAGCCCTGCCAGATGAACAACATACCGTACCTTCCCCAGAGAGCCGGAAGGCGGGCTTGGAAGTTTCCAGGCTATTCTTCTTACTCCGGAGGGTACCGGAAAGTCAGTATTGATATCTGCCGCAATATCCCCTTCACTCAGATGAAAGAGCTTCATGAGCCGAGAGCCCACAAAACCAGCTGCACCTGTTACAAGAACAGGCCCGTCATCCAGAATGAAATCGCCTATGATCCTACTCAATATTCAGTTCTCCCAGTTGTCTGATCTCTCTCTTCAGTGTAATCCCAGTTGCCTGTCTTACCCTCAGGATCACAAGCTCTATAAGTTGCATTATGTCAGAACTGGTTGCTCCACCGGCGTTCTCAATGAAATTTGCATGAACGGTGGAAACCACAGCTCCTCCTATCCGCATTCCTTTTAAACCGCAATCCTCAATCAGCTTTCCCGGAGGCGGACCTTCTTCGGGGCGACGGAAAACACTTCCCGCATTGGGCACTTCAAGCGGGAATTTCTCTCTTCTCAAACTAAGGATCTCCCGGGCTTTTCTTCGAAGGTCTACCCGGTTTTCCATGTTATCGGAAAGCTTCAAAACCACGCTGGTGACTATGGAATCGTTTTTCTGGAATCGACTGGTTCTGTAGCCAAAACCACAGTCCTCTGCTGTAAGATACTCAATTGAGTCCGGGGGATGAAGCACCGTTACCTCTTTCACCAGTTCCGATAAGGAAGAACCGTAAGCACCTGCATTCATGAAAACAGCTCCGCCTGCTGTGCCTGGAATGCCTACTGCAAAAGAAAGCCCTGCCAGCCCCCGTGAGCAGGAAGCTGCTGCCATTGATGGAAGATGAGCACCGCCTCCAGCGGTCAGAAGGGGACCGTTGAATGAGAATTCTGCAAGTTTTCCCCGGAGCAGAACAATGACGCCGTGCCACCCTTCCGTAGCAGCAAGAAGATTTGAGCCTCTGCCGATAACAACCCACGGAAGTGAATTATCGGAGAGAAATCCAATTGTATCGTATAGTTCTTCCATGGTATTCGCCATAACTGAAGCAGCAGGGCCGCCGATGCCCCATGTTGTGTATTCAGCCAGCTTTATAACACGAAACCTTTCAGGGGCGATCTTCATTGCTTTATCAAAGATCATTTCCGGTAATCACCTCCGCGAAGTCCGATAAGACAAGCCCCCACAGCGAGATATGTAAATAAAACAGAAGGTCTGCCGTGATTCTCTGCAAATCTCAGGGCTGCTCTGTACACAGATCCCATAAGCGCCACCCGGGTGAGCATCCTCATAAAGCAGAGATGAACCGGCTTTGAGAATACAGGTTCAATCCACTGACTGCCCAGCAACCCGTTAATATCGGGGTGTTTATCAAGCATGTATCTTAAGCCTGTTCCACCGTATTCAAGCATCTTTTCGGAATGCTTACGCACAGATACATCATCCAGGTGATCTACTGCCAGATCAGGCTCCCAGTGGAAAGACAAACCTGATTCGTGCAACCGGTAACCCAGTTCAGTATCCTCACCACCGTACCGGTTTATGGCGGCGTCAAAACCTCCAGCCTTTTCAAGAAGAGCACGGGTTATGGAAAGATTCCCCGTAATGAAGTAGTTCCAGGGAAATTCTCCGGCAGCAGCCTTTCCCATTGCTCTGCTGTCAAACCATTTCTGCCAGGGAGTGGCGTTGTCGCTATATGCATTGACCCGCCTGCCCATGACAACATCGGCACCTGTTTCACGGCGGATCTCAAGATGTCTTCGAAGAAGTGATGGATCAAACTCAAGATCTGCATCCATAAGAAGAGCTACAGGGGCTCCAGATGCTTTCAATGCCTGGTTTCTGGCTTTTGGCCTGACTCCCCCCGGATAAATCCTTAACACCTTCAAAGAACAAAGCTCTGGAAGTTCTTCCAGCTGACGGGAGAATTCCTGCACAACAGGGATATCGCTTCCATCATCTGCTATAACAAGCTCCCACTGGCTTTGAATATCTTGAGCCGCAAGGCTTCCAAGAAATCTGGTGAATGATTCACCGCCATTTTTTACCGGAACCAGAACGGATATCTCAGGTGTCATTGCTGCTGCCTTCCGGTAACTTCAGAGCATCGCCTGTTCCCAGAGATCTGAGGGCCTGTATTATTATTACAGTTACAGCAGTTCCTGCAAGAATTGCGATAATTCTGTAGTTGGGATCCATCCCGGACATAGGTCCGGAGAACACAGGTACAATTACCATTACAACCACGGCGTAAAAACTTACAGGAAATACTTTTCTTCCTATCCAGAACAGAGAAAGGGCCATGAACATGTTTGTGGCAAGGGTTGCAAAGGCAGCGCCCACCGCTCCGGCTACAGGGATCAACCTTAGATTGAATCCAATGTTGATAACCGCACCGAAAGCGGTCATCCATCCTATGTATTTTGTCTGTCCGGTAAGAAGAGGTGCAGTTTGAGATATGGTGAACAGCGCATACATGGCGGCAGATCCTGCTATCCATGGAAGAACTTTTGCCGCAGGAAGCCAGGCACCTCCTCCAAAGACAGATACGATCTCGTTTGACAGAAGAGCAAGGGTCATTGCAGCCCAGTTCACTGTTACCATGAATAGAAGACCGGTTCTGCCCAGCTCATCCATTCTTCCGCCCTCTTTTTTCTTTCTGAATATGTACCTGTGCCAGGCCATGCTGAACCCCAGAGTAAGCGGGGCAAGAATAAGAACGGCCCGCCCTGCCCATTCATACCAGCCGCTTTGAGCGAGATCGGTGGAAATGGTTCTGAGCATGAACATATCTGCGCTGGACAGAACCAGAAGAGCAAGGCTTGCCGGTACAAGCGGCAGGCTGAATGCAAGCATGCTTCCTGTGAGCTTTTCCGGTGCAGGAACAGAAGATGATGTTTTTGTGAATCTCCACACAAGAAAAAACGAAAAGATCACAGCAAGAATTGTAGGAAGCCATCGGGCTTCGAGAAAAGACTTTATGGCATCTGCTGTATTAACAGATCTGAGCAGGAAGAAAAGCAGCCCCAGAGAAACTATCCCCCGGGCGAATTGAATAACAAAATAGGTGCCTGCCATCCCTTTTGCCCTTGGCATGGAAAGAGCTACCTGCAGCAGAGCCACAGAACCGCCAAGCGCAAGAGCATGAAGTAGAAGTGACGGATTCGAGATGTGCAGAAGTAAAGAGACCCTGCTTCCGAGGGTAATAACCAGTACTGCCGCAATAAGCAGAGGAATAAGAGGAAGCACTATTGATCGTTTAAGAACAGCCCTGTGAGCATCTGTGTGGTGCCATGCTCTGATAATGGAAGCGGGAAGACCAAGAACAACTATTCCGGCTATGATCTCGCTGATTATTCTTACAACACCCAGTTCTCCAGCCTGTTCCGGCGTAAGAAATGAGCTCATAAACGGAAGGAAAGCAAACTGAACAAGACCGCTTACCACCATAGCCAGTGCATAAAGAAGGGTTTCTCTTGCCAGGTCTCTCTGGCCTGATCCAGCCATTATTGTGTCCAGCCAAGTTCAGCGTATCTTTTGTGCATCTGCTTTACCACAGACCTCCAGTGGTGGGTTTTTCTTATCCAGCCCGGACCCGCTGCTGCATATCTGTTTCTGAGCTGTTCATCAAGAACCAGTTCTGTAAGAACCTTCTGCAGGTTGTGCGGCTCTGCAAGAGCAAATGGATGGTCGGGGATGAAGTTCTGGTAAGCATCGGACAGGTTCGTTACGGTACACATGCCCATTGCAAGACTCTCCAGAGAATTTACTCCGTAGCCCATGTCCCCGCTTGCTATCTGATCTATAGCAATGTGGCATTTTGATTTAAGCTTCAGTACCCTGGCATTGGACATATTCTCGATCAGAACCAGTTCCACGGGAAGTTTTTTTGACAGTTTCTCTACAACTTCCACTATTTTGTCTGTGCCCTTCACCGATCGAAGACGGGGGGCGTGACATATTTTCACTACATCTCCTTCGGGGTTTGAAGCAGGAACAAGAGATGAGTCAAATGGAAGAAACTGGTATTCCAGCTCGGGATACCTCTGGTACAGATCGAATTCACAGGTGGTATGAAGCTCTGTGGCATCCCATACAGGTCTGATGGCTCCCCGCATTCGCAGATCAAGACCATGATAGTTGGAAACTATATGCCTGCCGGCAGCCTTGAGTTTTTTTACATCTCTGCCGTCTCTGAAAAAACTCATACCTCCCTCAAGAACATGGATATCAAAATCCCAGAGGTTATACTTTTTTGCTGCACGGTTGACTTTTGGCGTCCAGACCAGGTCCCTGAGGGGCATAAGTATCCGCTCTGCTTTTGAGGGTGTCCAGAATATTCTTTCTGTTGTGCCGGTGAACGGTACATTCAGACTTCCGCTGCGGATAAGCCTTTTTACTTTCCATAACCACTCCATAGGACCCACGAATGGGAGGTTAAGACATATGTCCTCTGGATACTGGCTCTTGGCCCGGTAAAAGGTTACAAGTCTGCTTTCGTGTCCGAGAGCCTGATGACCCTTTACGAAAAGGGTGAGAATGCCGGTGTAGTTCTGAGGAGAGATGTGAAGTATTTTTATTTTCATGCGGTTTTCCACCTTTTCCCCAGCAATGCATACAGAAACAGAGCGGCTCCTGCAGCGAACTGCGCCAATGCTCCGGGAATACCGGCGGCATGGTATCCCAGCAGGTCAGGGTGAGTAATGTCAGGATGAAGCAGGGTCTGCAGCAATGGAGAGCGCCCCGGTGACCATACTACCGCCTGTCTGGACTGAGAATCAAAATCGTCTGCTCCAAGATTCTGTTCAAGAGCATTTGTATCAGTAATTCCAGCTGCAAAAGTTATCAGCAGAGAAATGACAGCAAGAATTCTGAACAGTTTCCCTCCGATACCAGGTCTCATTAAAGGCATGAACAGTACCGGAAGAATCATGAATAGGAATCGCGGTCCCCACCCGGTACCACCTGTCCAGTCGTGAAGGAATCCGTGAAGAACCAGTGAAAAGGCAAAAGGACTCCAGAACCGCCAGTCTCCACAATGGAAGATCGCCAGGATGGTTAAAGGTGCGTACCAGAACAACCCCTTGCCGGGACTGAACAGAAGACCTGGAATTCCCCTGCTGAACATATCTATTGCAATAGCTGGATCCTGTGAATGGCCGTCGGACATGATAGAACCGAACCTGTAAAAATTGTACCCCAGTATTCCAAGAATAAATGGGAATGCTCCTGCGGCGAGAAGGGCAAATTTTTCCAGATGTTTTTCCTCCGTCCAGTATACAGGCAGAAGAACTATAGAATCAGGGCGAACAAGCAGTGCGGCACCCAGAAGAACCCCTGCAATGAAAGGTCGGCCAGTTTGCATGAACCATGCTCCCCACAATGCAAGAGCAGCTGCGGAAGTAACATCGTAAGGCATGCGTCCGTAGATCAATGCCATGGTACCCGCCATTACCACAAGAAATCTGCCGAGATCAACCCTGCCCATGAAACCCTCTGCCAGTTTCTTCACTGCCAGCACAAGCAGTACGCTTGCCACAGCACTTGTTAACGCCGCAATAACCTTGCCGGCAGAAAGACCAAGGATAAGACCCATGCCAGCCGCCGGCAGAAGAATAACAGAGTATCCCGGGGCGTGGGGTACATAGTTGTCAGACCTTACACCGCTTACATGCCAGCCATCATCGGAGGTGAAGAGGTCACGGGTTCCGAAAACGGATTCTGCTACCTGATACTGGGCGGCAACATCGGTTGTCATAAGTCTTCCACCGAAAACCATTATGAGAAGACCGCTCCAGGCCAGAATTGTGCGAATATCTGTCAATTTATATCTTGCCGGTGAAGGTGTTCCGGAACTGTCCCCTGGCGGAAAATGATTCTTTGAACCTGCACAGACCGTAGTTCACTTCCATGTTCAGAGTATAGGTACCAAGGTCAAGATAATGGTAACCCATTTTTCTTGCCCAGCTTATAACCTCTGCATAAACAAGATTTACCGGGCGCATGGCCTGGTGTTCCTCGTTGTGAGAAATGTAAAAGGCCAGCGTAACCCGTGGGTTACAGTGAAACATTATCATCCCCGCATAGACTTCTTCAGACTCGTCTATGGCGATAAACTGCCTTACGCTGTTCTGTCCCATCAGGTCTCTGAGAATGTTCAGTTCTTCAAGAGTATGGGTGGGGCTCACGTTGTGCCTCTGCTTAAGATTACTGGCAAGAACCGGATAGAATTTTGAGTAGTCGTTATCTTCAACAACCCGGAGACCGGATTTGATCGCCTTGCGGACACCTCTTCTGGCAGACTGATTGAATCCCAGATCAATTTCCTCGCCCAGCCGTTGAAGATCGATCACTGCTGTAAGTTCCCTTTTTTTGTATTCAAATCCGTTCTTGATCAGAGAAAAGTCTATGTAGTTGTGTGGTCTTCTGAAGTATGAAACAGGGGGAGGGGTCATCTCTATTCCAACAAACCCGCGCTGTCTGCAATAACGGATCAGTGCATCGGTTATTCTTTCCACTTTGTCCAGACCCAGACTGTCCGCAAGGACCGGGCCACCGTAAGAGGCTCCAGGGTAGCTTCTGAACCAGGCACCGTCATCCCGCTGGGAGATAGCTCCCGGGACATATGCCATGGGTTTTCCTGAACTGCTTTCAATAACAAGATGATGGTTGTCAAATCTGCCTTCCGGATGGTAATCCAGAAAGTCAGGTGATTGGAAAACGGTTCCGTTGTTTGATCCTTCCACAAAAGATGCCCAGGATGATCTGTCTTCCTTTAAAATTCTTCTTACTTTAATACTCATCGTACCACCGATATTCTGGTTTGGTAAATTGTATCATTAATGGTAACAATCACCATATATATCCCACTAGCCGTTGTGTTTCCATCCAGAGAGCCGTCCCATGTCCAGTTTGAAACAGATTGGGCATCCACGGTTCCCGCATGGGAGCCATCAAGTCTGAAGAAATCTACCGAGATAGCAGCATTGTCATCCGGACCACAGACCCTCAGCTGATCCTCTCCGGAAATAAACGGTTGTGGGTAGAAAGATACTCCGCTTCCTGAAGGAGGAGAATCTGTATTCTGATTCACAAGCCACAGACCCATTTCTGATGAGAAATACACCCCGCCATTCACCTCGTCTGTTAGTGAATACTCCCACTGATAAGGCGCAGAAGGAACAAAATCACTGTTGATATCATTAAAGAAACTGACCTGCCCGTCTGAAATTCTATAGATACCGGACTCTCCCAGGCACCAGATTCTTCCTCTTGAGTCGACTGACATGGTCTTTATCTGTCCGGTGATGTTCATGTAAGGGGAAAAACCACTGCCTGTCCAGCGGGCAAGACCTTCTGCGGTACCTGCCAGAAAGCCGATCCCTGGAACGCTTACGAAACAGAAGACCTCGTTTGAAGGAAGACCGTGAGATGTTGTGTAGGCTGTACCGAAACCTGGAGACCATGAATCCTGTGAAGGATCGGAGGGGTTTCCGGAGTGGACAAGAAGCTGGCATCCGGCTCCTGTTTCAAAGGCGATCCACAGGCTGTCCTGTGAAGCGGGATAAACTGCTCTGACGTTCATAGAGGCAATTCCCTCGTTGCCAAGTCTTGGCGCCCAGTTCATGGTTCCCATGGGGTCTCCGTTAAAACCCAGAATGCCACTGGGCTCATCCGGGTTGCCTGCAGGGTCGAACTGACGAAAGGCTGCCCACATGCCGCCACTCTGGTTAACCAGCATAACCGCCTG
>JAOZLN010000003.1:0-11890 GCA_029934845.1 Candidatus Sabulitectum sp. | reverse complement strand
TCGGAATATCGTCTTCATAGATCAGTGTGGCCCACGGGCATACCAGTGAGTCTTTCAAGAAGGTAAGAATGGTGTCACCCTGGCTGTCAAAACTGTTGTTGTCACGAATCCAGGATAAGCCGTGGTGGTATGACGAAGCCCATATACCTTCTTCGGGGTCAGAAGCAACAGAGAAGGTCTGCGAAGAATTGGGCATGCCGTTCTGCTCCACGAAGCTTCGCCATCCATAACCGGGATAATAGGCCTGAACACCGCGGGAATATGTTCCTGCATAAACTCGTCCATCCTGACATGATATCATCTGGTGTGTTTTTTTGCACTGCATGCCGGGAATCTGAATATGCTCCCAGTCGTCTTCCAGCAAAGAGTAAAATCCCATCCCGGTTTGCGTATTGGTCAGGTCTCCGACATTGGTTATGAAAGTAAAACTGCAGTACACATTGTTATCCACCTCAAAAATAGTGACTGGCCAGTAAAGAAATGGAAGACCGCTTCCGTACTGGGACCAGTTTTCTCCATCCCGGTGAAGAACCACACCGTGTCCAGCGGCAAGAAGCCCTTTTGATGTTTCCCTTACATCAACAATGGCACTGTCTGATACGGAAGAATAGTCGATGATAAACTGAAATGAATCACTGTTGACCGAAAGCTCCATAGCGCCTGCGTTACCACATGCATACACCGAGTGAAGGCCTGTTATGATCCGGTTAAGCTGCAAACCCTGAGTTTCCGGCCAGTGAGTCCAGGAATCGGGATGGAACGGATCATGCAGAGAGTCTGCCAGTAAAGAGTAGATACCCCTGCTTGAACATATCCAGAGCGTATCGTTCCTCTGTGCCAGAGAATAGACATCATCAGGGCTGAAGATATCACCGGATATGGGAATAAACCCATTCTCGTTACCCCCGGCAAGCCCGCCGTCGCAACCAACCCATACAGACCCTCCGGACTCGGCGAGTGCGTTTACTTTACCCAGCCCCGGAATACCCTCAAAGTTGCTGTAACTCGTCCATGTGTCTCCATCTTTCATGACCAGATATTTGCTTCCAGTGGCGATCCATAAACGCTGGTTGGAATCAAAAAGAATGTCACGGCAGTCTGGAGTTGGCAGGTCATCGGGGCATGAAAAAACAGTTCCGACCCCTTCCTCCCTGGAATAGTGAAACACTCCACCAGAGGAGGCGCACCATACACCATTGTCTCCGTCGGAGGTAACATTGTAGACATAGGATATGGAAGTACTTAACTCCCACTGAGGAGCTGCTGCCAGAAGGATATAAAAAAGGATGTGCATACTATCCTCTCAGAAAAGCCATGGGAAACGAATATGCCAGACCATCCAGGCAGCTTCCCAGACAATGGAGCGGGACATCTTCGATGTCCCGGAATGTCTGTCTATAAAGACAATTGGTACCTCTGTTACGGAGCATCCAGCTTTGTACAACTTGTATGTAACTTCTATCTGAAACGAGTATCCATCTGACCTGATAGAGGAAATGTCGAGTTTTGCCAGGGCAGATTTACGAAAAGCCTTGAACCCGCCAGTAGCATCTTCAACAGGAAGACCGGTTATGATCTTTGAATACTTGTTGGCGAACCAGGAAAGCATAAGACGGTGCAGAGGCCAGTTTACCACATTGACCCCGTTTACATATCGGGAACCAATTACAAAGTCGTAAGTATCAAGTTCGCTCACAAGGGCGGGAACCGAGTCGGGAGAGTGAGAAAAGTCGGCATCCATCTGTATTATCGGATCGAACTCTGTACGGTCAAGTGCCCAGGAAAAACCTGCTACATAAGCCTGTCCGAGCCCTTTCTTTTCAGGTCTGCTCAACAGGTGAACCCTGTCGGTATCCTTAAATGACAGTACTGCATCACCTGTTCCATCAGGGCTTGAATCATCCACAACCAGGATGCTTGCCTCAATTGGAAGGTCAAGCAGCCTGGGGATTATGTTCTTGATGTTTTCAAGCTCATTGTAGGTAGGTATGATGATAAGTGGTTTACTCAAGTTCTCCGCCTCCAGGTTTTCACAGTTTGTGGCAATATAATCCATTGCATATTGCCGGAGTACCATTTCCATCGCAGTAGTAAGTATGTTTCTAAATACATTCACAAAAAGGAACAAATATGAAAAAAACAGTGCTTACTCTTTTACTGGTCGTTACCATGGCCAGTGGCTTTTCTGCCCTGCCCACTCTGGGGTATTCCGCATCTTCCGGCTTTATCTTCGGTGGGTACCTGCTTTTCCCCTTTAGAGATGCAACAGGACATATGTCGGTCAACACATACTATGGTACTGCCGGCGTGATAAAGTTCCAGCCGGGTATTGTTAAAAACTTTGACATCGGATTGCTGGTGTCCACACTGGATTA
This sequence comes from Candidatus Sabulitectum sp., assembly GCA_029934845.1. GTDB lineage: Bacteria > Fermentibacterota > Fermentibacteria > Fermentibacterales > JCC-6 > Sabulitectum. Next base: position 9,515 of record JAOZLN010000003.1, on the reverse strand, counting down.
TCGGAAGGTTATTGAAAAGGAATGTTTTGGTTGGGGTAATGCCACAGACCCCGACACTTTTGCCTTAATGGATTTTGAAAAGGCAAACCTTGTTGTGGATCTTACCATCCCTGCGGGAGACCGATTGTTCTTCACTGGCGGACTTGATGTAAGGCATTCTTCAATTTTTAACAGAGAGGAAAACATCCTGTGGGAAAGACTTCCCGGAGATGTGTTCGGCTCAACCTGGACAGCAGGGCTTAATGGAAGAATTGATTACCAGGTGCCTGTCCCGTTTAACTGGAATGTTCTTCTTAGCACAAGGGGTTTCTTTCAGGCAGGAGATGTTTCGTACGGAGGTGTAACAGGAAAGATCAGAGGAACGGTAAGACCCTGGACCGGTGGTGAGATCGCACTGGGAGCCAGAGCACACAGACAGTTCAATATTGCAGACACTCCCGTTCCTTACATGTCCGGTATTGGGCAGAATGAGAATTTCAGAGGCTACATGGACTACAGATTTACCGGGCCTGTATGGGCTCTGTACCAGCTTGAAGTAAGAAATGATCTGTTCACTCTGGGAGATGTGGAAGCAGGTAAGTCATTAACCATAGGTGTAACAGCTTTTGCGGAAGCAGGAGAGGCTGCTGAAGAATTTGAGGAGCTCTCTATAAGCAGATTGCACACTGATTACGGCTGCGGTTTGAATGTTAAACTGAATCCGTCAGCACAAATGCGGATCGATGCTGCCTGGAGTGACGAGGGAATGCTTGTGCAGAGTGCCTTTGGGCTCTCTTTTTAACTAATTTTTGCATTAACCACCACAGATTTGATACATTACAATAATCATGTTCTGTATCTGTAACTGAAAGGTGGTGGAGTTTTGGCTGGTTCTTTACTCATTGCGATGGCTCTTTTCTCCTGGTCTATGGATCCTGCACCAGGTCCCAGTGTGCCCTTCTGGTGGACTGCTTACCCGGAAGCAGGCAACACAGTTCTTGTTAACCCGGCAGGTTCGAGCTGGCTTACAGGCTCCAGGCTGCGAGTTGGTGCAATATTCAGTGACAGTACTTTTGAACACTTTGACCGGTTCACACTGGAAGACAAGTCAGGCGGCGTGGCTGGCTGGTGGGAGAACGATCAGAGTCTTAGAAGATTCACTACTTCCGGAGCGTTTCAGCTTGGAAGTTCTTTTTCTGCAGGGCTGGGATACACCTGGTACGATCCTACGGTGAAGGATCATCCCCAAACGGGAGAGAAGTTTTTCACCCTTGGCATTAACTGGAGACCTGATGATCATATTGGTCTTGGAGCCACTGCCCGCACATCCACCGGAGACATTGATGAATGTTATGTGGCTGGAGTTGCCCTCAGACCCCATGGGGACCAACTGGTCACACTTACAGGAGATTACAGATTTGAATCGGGAATAATTGACAGCCGCTGGTCTGCAGGAGTTGAGGTCAGGGCGATTGATGGCCTTACATTCAGGGGTTCCTACGGGCAAAACGAAATGCTCACCGCAGGTATCCAGCTCGACTGGGGAAAGGCAAGTATTGCAGCAGGTTCCGACATTCATGACGGTAGCTACCTTGGAACCACAACAGAACTGATCTTGAATGAACACCCTCAACCCAGCATTATTCAACCTCTTCCGGATTTCTTAAGCTACAGCACACAAAATGGCAATGAGCTTCCATCCAGGTCTTTTCTCGGGCCCAGAATTCCCTCGTTTACCGCCCAGATGGCGGCCATTGCAAGAGGAACCGACGACCCCGGGATCAAAGGGCTTCTTGTTGACTTTTCTGACTATTCGCTGAGCGGGGCTCAGGCGGAAGAGCTCAGAGCAATAATGGTAAGCTATCGTTCCTCGGGTAAACCGGTATACGCCTACATGGAGTATACAGGAAACAGTTCTTACTACACTGCCACGGCAGCAAGAGCTATTTGTATGCACAAGGCCGGGCAGGTATCCATTAGCGGTTTTAGCGGCTATACATTTTTTCTTAGAGAATTTCTGGATAACCTTGGGGTCTACCCGGATCTGATGCACATCGGGGCGTTCAAAAGTGCCAGCGATATGCTTACAGAGTACGAAATTTCAGATGCTCAAATTGAAGCAACAACAGCCCTTCTTGAGACCTTTAAATCTGAACTGGTTCGCGGAGTAAGCGAAGGTAGAGGGCTGGAGCCTGCCCAGATGAGTGTTCTTTTCTCACAATCCCCATTTGCCGGAGAATCCATGGTTCGCATGGGTCTGGTTGATACTCTGCTTTACAGAGATCAGTTTGAAGAATTTGTGGAAGAGGAACTGGGATACTCTGTGGAAACCATGAGCCCTTCCATCTATGCAGCTCTTCCGGAGGAATCATCCAACTGGGGATTCGAGCCGAAGGTCGCAGTGGTGGTTGCAGACGGAAACATCACCGGGGGAGAAAGCGGAACTTCTCTTCTGGGGCGCACCATGGGCAGCGAAACAGTTGTTGCCATGCTTGAACAGGCTGCGGCAACAGAAGGAGTCAAGGCTATCGTTCTCAGGATCAATTCAGGCGGCGGCGAGGCCATGGCCAGTGATGACATGTATCACGCAGTGGAAAACATAAGAGAAGAAATGCCGGTGGTGGTCAGCATGGGCAGCGTGGCTGCAAGCGGTGGCTACTATATGGCCTGCGGTGCCGACGCTATTTTTGCAGACAAAATGACAGTTACCGGATCCATAGGAATAATCAGTGGAAAGTTCGTTTTCGGTGATCTGCTTGAAAGAATCGGAATAAATGTAGAGAAGATCGAGATCGAACCATCGGGCAATCCAGGCAATCCTTATGAACCGTACACGGAAGAAGAGCACGAACGCTATTTTACCGCAATGCGTGAGGGCTACAACCTGTTTGTCTCCACTGTTGCAAAGGGCAGAGGCATGACCTTTGATGAGATTGATTCAATAGGTCAGGGCCGTGTCTGGTCCGGGGCAGATGCTATCGAGATAGGTCTTGTTGATTACAACGGCGGCGTTGTTGACGCTATTGCCTACGCAGCAAGGCTCGCAGACATCGACAATACCGACCCTGAAGTGGTTATTTATCCCAGACTCACCGGATTTGGTACCATAAACCTTCTGCCCGGTCTTTCCGTTATTGGAGAAGTGAAAGAAATTGCGGAGCATCCCTTTCTTAACAGCGAAAGACCTCTTTACCTTGCTCCTGTCACAATTGTGGAGTAGGGTTTGACTACTCCAATTGTCTTTCTGGCGAGAGGAACAGAATCGCATAATGTTTCCCCCTTTGGAGAAGCATATCACTTTGGTTCACGAGGGGGAGTATTTTGACAGGGAAAACAGGATTTGACAACGAAAAATATCTGGAGGAGCAGTCTGCAGAGATCCTCCGGAGAGTTGATGGTGTCCATGACAGGCTTTATCTGGAGTTCGGCGGAAAACTCATGTATGACCATCATGCTGCCCGGGTACTTCCTGGTTACGATCCGAATGTGAAGATCCGGCTGCTGGAAAGGCTCAAGGATCGAGCGGAGATAATCCTCTGTATCTACGCAGGAGACATTGAGAAAAGAAGGATCCGTGGTGATTTTGGAATTACCTACGATGCAGATGCTCTGATGCTTATTGACGGATTCCGATCCAGAGGAATTGAGCTTAGAGGGGTTGTAATAACGCGATTCGAGGACCAGCCCTCTGCCGTTTCTTTCGAGAACGGATTGAAAAGACGTGGCGTTGATGTTTTCAGGCATTACTACACAAAAGGTTATCCCACCGATGTCGATCTTATTGTCAGTGAACTGGGATATGGAAAGAACGACTATATCAAACCAACAAAGCCTCTGGTCGTAGTAACCGGACCGGGACCGGGGAGCGGCAAACTGGCCACATGCCTTTCACAGCTTTACCATGATCAGCAAAGGGGAGTAAAGGCCGGCTATGCCAAGTTCGAAACATTCCCCGTTTGGAACATGCCTCTTAAACACCCGGTAAACGATGCTTATGAGGCTGCTACAGCTGACCTGCAGGATGTTAATCTGGTTGACCCCTTCCACCTTGATGCTTATGGTGAGGTGGCTATCAACTACAACCGTGATGTTGAGGCTTTCCCTGTGGTGAAGCGGATACTGGAACGAATTACCGGAGACAAATCTCCATATGCTTCACCAACTGATATGGGTGTGAACAGGGTTGGATTCGGCATAGTGGATGATGATGTTGTAAGATTTGCAGCAAAACAAGAGATCGTAAGACGCTGCTTCCGCTACAAGTGTGAGTATGCCATGGGTCTGACTGACAAGAAAACCGTAGAGAAAATTGAGCTGCTTATGAGCAATTTGAATCTTACAAGATACGACAGGTCTGTGGTTGAAGCTGCAGAGAAAAGGGTAGAGCTTGAAGAGGCCAACCCCGATCTGCATGATGTACGAGCTTCTGCTTTGCAACTACCTGACGGCTCCATTGTAACAGGTAAGAGCACTGAGCTTATGCACACATCCTCGGCTATGATACTGAATGCAATAAAAAAACTTGCCGGTATAAAAGATCAGGTGCACCTGCTTTCCCCCGCCACTATTCAATCTATCCGCAAACTGAAGAAAACTACAAATTCGCTTCCTCTGCGTCTTGATCTGGAAGAGGTGCTGGTCGCCTTAAGTGTAAGTGCGGCAACCTCGGAACCAGCGGCAAGAGGAATGGAAAAACTGAAAGAATTGAAAAACTGCGAGGCACACCTTACACATATGCCGTCATCCAGTGATGCCAGTGGTCTTAGAAGCCTTGGGATCAATGTTACAAGCGATCCCAGATTCAGCAGTTCCCGTCTGTACAACGGCTGAACCATGTACATGGGATCCGGGTACAGCGAGAATCTGTACCCGGGTCCAGCAATCTAAATTTCTATATTGTGATTCTGTATCCCATGGCCATAATAAAGAAGTCATTTGTAAAGAACCACAGGAACTCCCCTGCTGGTGAACTAAGAAAAAACTGATATTCTTCGCTCTCAAATTCTTCGTTGTAAAACACCCTTCCCATCCAGTTTCCTGTGCTTGTATCGTATACATCAATTACGTTCTCATTTTCTTCAGTTTCGTGGGTCAGATAAATCATTCTGTATTCCGGTGCAAGCAGAATGGAACTTGATACAGGGAAAGGATAAACGAACTCATCCACCTGAGACAGGGAATACGGATCGTACCTTACCACGCTATTGTTCGTTGTACAATGAAGATATCCATCCGATCCGTAATCTACCGAGTTGAAAGAAGATTCGATCTTTCCAAGGTACTCAAGATCACTGGAGCGCACGCATACAAGTTGGCTTCCACAAAGGAATATCCTGCTTCCGTCTGTGGATATCGCAACATCCCGGAAGGTATACGGCAGTGAATCAACCGGTTCAAAAGTATCCGGATCAAGTACAGAGGTTAAATATGCATTTGAGGCAAGTATTCCAGATGCACCGGGAACTTCCACCATGGCGATAATTCTTCTATCGAAATGTCTGGTTTTAACAAGAGAAGAAAGATCCCTGGTATACTCGGAAAGAGAGTAATCACCGTAAACCCCATGGGAAGCAATGATTGTACCGGATGATCTTTCTGCTACAGCAAATATGTTGATAAAGTCCCGATAACCGAAACAATTGCCACTCTGGGTTCTTAGAGCCATTAGCATTGTTGAGCTTTTGCTGATCATGTCCAGCAACAGATACATGACAGCACCATCATTGGAAACAATACCCTCATGGTAGAAGTCGTGGCCAGATTCGAAAGTCTGGTTTACTCTCCAGGGAATACCGGAACCCGGATGTACCTCTATTTCGTTACTGTATGATGCAAGACCATGCTTATCCACTGTTACCAGCGCATAAAACCTTTCATTCCCATTCTCCGGAAGTGAATCGATATAGCTTATAGTATTTGCATCAGTGGTAACCAGCAGAGTATCGTTGTTGTAGAGCACGTGTTCAATGTCTGGTCCTGGGCTGGAAAGAAGAACATAAAAGTCGAATGATTCATCTGAACACTTATTCCACCCGAGAGAGCAGATCATGAAATGGTGTTTCTCATACGAAAGACGCCTGGGTTCCGGGAACGGTGAGACAGGGGTTTCCACATGAACCTCATTGCTCCATCTACTGTTCTCCCATTCGTCCACAGCACGAACTGCATAGTAGTAATCGCTGCTCCACTCCAGGCCGATCGAGTCGGCAAAAACTGTATCCAGCTGGATCTGAAGCTCCTCAGCTTCCGATGGATCTGATTGGATCAAAGGCTCTGTGGATCTGAAGATCGTGAAAGTCTGTCTTCGATCCTCAACTGGTTTTTTCCACACCAGTGTCATTTCAAGATATGGAAGACTATTCCCATTTGAGCCGGTTACCGGGGAAACTGTTTCACTTTTCCGGGAAACTCCGGTAGAATCTCCTGTAAATACAACGCTGACAATTTCGAATGCGGGAGCTGATGGTCCTGTTGAATCACAACCGGAAAGAACAATAAGAAAAAGGGCAGAAATTGCAAATAAGTATCTGATAGTCATCACACTCCCCAAGTAAGAAGTAGTTTATACAATAATTAATATTATCAGTATTGTTTCTTATCGAGATTGTTCCAGCATTAAGTTTGTGATGGCAGTTTTTTCTTCATGGTAACATCGGTTTCGAGGTACCCGATCTTCTGATACAGTGCTCTTGCAGGTGCATTGTGACCAAACACATGAAGTTCAACCTCCCGGATACCCTCATCGGCAAGCATCTTTTCCATTACGGTCATGGTTTGCCTGCCATACCCCACACCCCTGAATCTTTTATCAAGCATGATATCAAAGAGAAATGCAGAACTGCCTTGCACGAATACCCACAGAGTTCCCAGGTTTTCCTGATCTGTTGTTATTGTATAAAACCGGTGGCCTGCAGTAACATTTCCATCAGGAAGCAGCTGCTTAAGCATTGCTTCAGCTTTGTTTTCAGCACCTGATTGCTTCCAGGTGCCTGCTGTAACATTCCCGGCAGCAAAGCTTTTCACAGTGGATACCTTGAAAGAGTCATATTCGCTGCTGGTCATTTGCTGCAAAGTGATCTTTGTCATTATTTCACAGGAGGAACCGAGCTGGCTTTCTCCAGGCCGTATTGTTTCCTCAGCCCTTTGTTTCGCGAGAACGGCAGGCCTGAGACAGCGGTGAATACAGCAACTGCACCAAGAATAATCGCCATTCTGACCCATGGCTCACCAGCATCAATTCGCCTTGAAGCTATCTGGATGGCGGTTCTTACCCATTCCAGCCCACCCAGAAAAAGAATTATCTGCATCGTGCGGGCTGCCCATGGCTTTTTAATGAAAAGCAGTGCTGGAAAAAGAACAGCTGGAATGGAAAGAGGATCCATCCCGTGCCAGCGAAAATGCGCTCCCAGTAAAAGTGCACTTAGAACAATTGAAAATATTCTGATAAATTTCACAATCAGTATCCTCTCGGTGTTTCATACAGAATTTCATAGAGTCAAAGAATACCGTCTGCGAATCTGCCAGTCAACCAATTTCGTTTGCCAGTTACAGGAGAAGCCTGGTCTCCACATCGATTACAGGTTCTTTTTCAGTTTACTATCAACTGTCCCTGATCTGATATGAATACCCTTGTGGAATCATAAACACAGTTTGTGAGTTCCAATATGGCTGTTCCGTTAATCACGATGTCACAATTGTATAAATCGCAATCGAAGGCATATCCCCTTGCATTGTCCTTTATCCCCAGTTCACTGTTGATTGGATCAAATGGGTCATCGCTTCCAATAAGGCAGTTGTGAATAGAGACCGTTGCATTGTTGTTTGTGTGAAAGAGCTGACCGAAAATATGACTGTCGTAAATGGTTAGACAAGCACCGTCACTTAGTACAATTTCAAGGAATTTTGTGTTGTAGCCTGTTCCGGAATCCTCGCCGGTCACAATCAGATTATCGTTGTCTTTCAGGTACATATTAATGAAATACACCTCGGTGTTCAGTATGGTCACCGAGGAACCGAATTCGGTGAGTGTAAAATTAGTGTGTATTCCATCGGGATTGACCAGGTGAATAGAATCATTCATTAATCCATCCGACCACAGAGCGAGAGTCACATCTTCAGAATTATGGATCGCAATATCCGTAAGAGGTTTTACATCAACCTGCCATCCCTGGGCGATTGAATTGGTCATGTCCAGTTTCCATCCCCCATATGAGGTGTTGTCAATGACAAAGTCTACAGGGGTATACGAGCTTGGAAATTCGAGAGCAGAACCTGTGCTGAAGAAAAACTGCATATTCGGGTAGATTTCACAATTATTGATTGTTGCCACACCATGATTGTCCATTCTCAGCTCTTCAATAAGAGTGTTCTCACCGGTTAGAGTGGCATTATCAAATAGCTTTACCGCCGAGTGGTTTATCAGGTATGAATCAGAAACCTCGATACTTGAGTTGCTCCTGAGTTCAAATTCCCACATTTTGTTTTCAGATTGTATGGTTGACCCGGATATAATGATTCTTGCGTTGTCTTCCAGATAAAAGCCGTACTGCAGATCTTCTGCAAGAGCAAAGGAAAGAGTAGAGCTGTTTATGATCAGGGTTGTACTGCCTCCGATACTGACACTTCCGGTGATCGCCAATATATCGGATTCAATGTAGTACGTTCCATCGTCGTAAAGATCCAGATCCTCTGTAATGCTGGTAATTATATTGTTATGAGATTCATTGCCTGTGGTGCAATTTGAAAACAATAGAATACTAAAGGTAACAGAGAATACTACTACATGCCATCTGCTCATTATTCAGACCTCCTGAATTAGTGCTAACACTTAGCATAACTTGCGCAGTGACAACATTAGCCTACCGTATTATGAGCAACTGCGCCGAGTTCACGCCATTGATGTCCTATTTCATGTTCAGGTTTACATGAGGATGATAATACCCAATTTCACTAATCACAAGGACTTGCTCACAGGAATTATTCGGGATTTGTCTTATTTTATGAATCAGCCTGGGGTACCGGTTTGATTATTGGTTCGATCTGCCCGGGGAATTGACAAAGTTTCTATGAAGTATCAATTACTATCTCCTAGTTGCGCCATACAAAAATATTGTCATATAGCCATACGATAAGCATATTCGAAACATGATGAAAAGAACAGATTTTCAGTGGGATGAAAACAAAGAGAAAATAAACGAGAAGAAACACGGAGTATCCTTCTCGTTGGCTCAATTGGCATCCCTTGATTCTAACAGGGTTATTCTGGAGGATGTGTCACACAGCCAGAAGGGAAAACGATTCTACTGCATTGGCCGAGTTACAGAAGGAATCCTGACTGTACGCTTTACCTACCGAGACAAACAGATCAGGATTATTGGAGCAGGTTACTGGAGAAAGGGGAAAAGAATTCATGAAAAGCAAAATACAATACACTGACGAACCTATGGGTGATCTCAGAGTAGTGAAGGATTTTCTTCCTACTCCCGAAGAGCTGGCTCTCAAGGATGAAACTGTAAAAATCACCATTTCACTAACCA
>JAOZLN010000354.1:1574-2621 GCA_029934845.1 Candidatus Sabulitectum sp. | reverse complement strand
AAATGGCTCTGCTGGCCGAGCTGAGCGAAGGGCTGCGTGTTGTTGTGGATACCGGTGGTTACCACAGGGTGCTCGAGAAGTGGATGAGCGTCTATCTTGAAGAAATTCCCCTTTCTTTCTCTGTTATTCTACATCGCTCTTTGATAGTATTGATTCCCCTGGCTTTCATTCTTCTGTGGTGGGCCGTGTGGCTGCGGCTGCTTAAACGGCAGGTCCGTCGGCGCACTTCCGAACTCCAGCGGAGTGAAGGGCTTCTGAACGCCTCCCAGGAGATCCTGAAATTGGGTGGCTGGGAATATGATGTGCAGGCGGAGAAGATCTACTGGAGCCGCGAAACATGGCGAATCCACGGAATAGAACCATTCAACAATAACGGAGATCCGGAGGGTTCCATCTCGAGCAGCCTTGAGTGCTATTTCCCCCAGGACAGAGCGAGGGTGGCGGAGGCTTTTCAGAATTGCGCGACCACCGGAGAGCCATACCGGATGGAATGCAGATTCAAGTCGGTTGACGGTGTGGAGAAGTGGATACGTACAGTTGGGCAGGCTACTGTTGAAAGTGGCTCCATTGTGCGTGTGTCTGGATACATTCAGGATATAACTGAAGAAAGAAAAGCCCTGGAAGCTGTCCTCTACAAGGATTCTCTGCTCAACGCCATGGGCCGGATAGCTCTGGTTGGCGGCTGGGAGTTCGACCCGGTTACCGGGCAGGGCACATGGACAGATGAAGTGGCTATTATTCACGGTTTACTACCTGCACAGAATATTTCTCTGAGAGATGTTCTAAGACTTTACCTGCCTGAATCAAGAGAAAGATTTACAGGGGCAATCCGGGAAGCCCGCGTTTCAGGCAAAGAATATGATCTGGAACTAAGACTTGTAACTCTTTCCGGTGAGAATAAATGGATCAGAACTATCGGGCAGCCAGTTTTTGAAAAAGGTGCTGTTGTGCGACTGCGAAGCTCCCTCCAGGACATTACTGCAATAAGAGAGTCCAGGGAGAAGATTACGCACCGAAGTTATTCGTTTATTCTCAGCTTTTGATGGT
>JAOZLN010000354.1:0-1564 GCA_029934845.1 Candidatus Sabulitectum sp. | reverse complement strand
TTCGTCAGATCAATCAACTGATTGCGCGCGAGACTGAATCGTCAGTATTGATAGAAAAAGCTTCCGTACTTCTTGTGGAGCATCGAAGCTACAGGTATGCAATGATTGTTCTTGTTGACTCGGAAGGTATTCCTGTTGTCTGGAAAAAGGCTGGTGAAGAAAACTTACTAACCGGTTGTGAAGAGATTCTATCCGGTGGAGAGTTGCTGTTGTGTATGAAGAACACTCCGCGTGCAAATACCTGTGTGGAGATTGACCGTAAAATTATCTGCACCTCGTGCCCGATCGGCCCCGAAGCTAAGGGCACTGTTGCCCTGCTTGCTCCGCTGTCACACGCTGGAACTCTCCTTGGATTTCTCTTTGTTTCCCTGCAGAAAGGCGCAGAGTTGCATGAAGAAGAGAAGTCTCTGCTTGCTGAAATGGCCAGTGACATTGCCTTTGCACTTTCAGGTATTCGCGATAAGGAAGCTCGTCTTGTGGCGGAATCAGACCGTTCAGACCTGCAGAAGCAGTTGCTGCAGAGCCAGAAAATGGAAGCCATCGGTCAGCTTGCAGGTGGCATTGCTCATGACTTTAATAATATGCTGCAGGTCATACTGGGTCATGCCAGGATGCTTGAAGAATCCAGTCAGTTACCATCTGTGAATATTACGGGGATACTTGAAGCCGGGCAAAGAGCATCGAAACTTACCAGACAACTGCTTCTTTTCAGCAGGAGGCAGGTGATGAATCCGCACACACTGGACTTAAACAGTCTGATAGAAAATCTGCTCCGCATGATTGAAAGGCTTATTCGTGAAAACATAAGGCTGGAGTGGTTACCTGGATCAGGTGTGGGTTCAGTACACGCCGATGCAGGTATGCTGGAACAGGTTGTGATGAACCTCTGTATCAACGCCAGAGATGCCATGCTTTCGGGTGGTGTTCTTACCATTGAAACAACTAATGTGGTTTTCGACTCTGCTTACTGTGCCACTTGCTCATGGGCACAGCCTGGAAGATTCGTTTTGCTTTCTGTTACAGATACCGGAGTGGGTATGGACAAAGGAACCATGGAAAGAGTGTTTGAACCCTTCTTTACCACAAAGGAAGAGGGCAAAGGCACTGGCATCGGTCTTGCTACGGTGTATGGAATTGTAAAGCAGCATGACGGTATGGTTAATGTATACAGCGAACCCGGGAAGGGGTCGCTGTTCAAGGTGTACCTGCCCATGACAGAGCAGAAAGCTGAAAAGGTGGGTGTTCACCTTGAAGGAGCTGCTGTAGGGGGAACAGAGACGATACTTCTTGCAGAGGATGATTCGCTGGTGCGAGAGCTTGCTCAGGAAATGCTTATCCGTGGCGGATACACCGTTCTTACTGCCGTGGACGGGGAAGAAGCTGTCTCTGTATTCAAATCGAATCCCGATGTTGACCTGCTTATTCTTGATGTAATTATGCCCAGGCTGGGAGGGCACAAAGCTCTGGAACGCATTCGAGCCATTCGCCCGGATATTCCGGCTCTGTTCTCCAGCGGTTACTCTGAGAATGCCATACACACAAACTTCGTTCTGCATGAGGGGTA
>JAOZLN010000087.1:7017-8706 GCA_029934845.1 Candidatus Sabulitectum sp. | reverse complement strand
AAGCAGTTCACAGCAAGACTTGCTGTTGACCCAACCGAGTGGCTTACAATCGGTGGATCCATGGCTATGATCGGCATGCCCGATGACGACGATACCGAGGATGTTGACGAAAGCTGGAGCAGCAATGGCATGGACTTCTTTGCAGTTGCCAACTACCCTGTTACCCCCACAGGCACACTGAACTTTGTTGGTGAGTACATGATGCTTGCTGCATATGATGTTGAAGATGCTCACGACGGTGCTCGCATGAGTGTTATGGCTGCCTACGATGCACAGCTTGACGGCGATGTTATCAAAGCCATCCAGCCTGCAGTTCGCTACGACAGTATTGATCCTATCGACGTGACCGGAAACGATGACCTTGAGGACAACTACACTGCCATCGACTTCTGTGTTGGAGTTGAATTGTTCAGTAATAAGAACACAATCCAGATCGGTGCCCGTAACTACGGCTTTGAGAACACCGATGTTGAAGAAGGCGGCACAGAGAGCTACACAGACATCTATGCCAACTGGAGAATAAACTTCTAATTAAGTTTTTTCGATAAAAAACCGGCTCTCTTTGGAGGGTCGGTTTTTTTGTGTCCCCGTTTCCTCGCGTTCTTTTTGTTTGTATAATGTACTTGTCTATCTGTAGAACGATTTATTTAAAGGGGAGGAATGATATGCAGGAAGAGAACACGGTTCCAGGATCAGTACCAGAGGTACCGGAAATACCCGGTGTACCCGATGTGCCGGAAACAGAAGAAGCGCCTGGGGAGGAATCCACGGCTCTTACCCACGACAGAGAACTTTCATGTCAGAACTGTGGAGCTCCACTTGCCTACATGGAGGGTGAGAATGTTATAACCTGCCCCTACTGTGGAACAACTACAATGCTTGCAGGTTACGATAACATCGTTAAAATCGACGGTCACTCTATGCTTCCCATGGATGTGAATGAGAATGATGCAATAAGTGCCCTGATAACATGGCTTTCAAAGGGGTTTCACCGGTCGAAGAGTTATGTAGGGCTGGCTAAAATAGGATCTGCAAAAGGGCTTATGCTTCCCTACTGGATAGTGAAGAGCACTGCCTCGACCTCATGGCATGGAAAAAAGAAAAGATCCAGAACCACTGGAACCGGGGACAAGAAAAAAACAGAGACCTGGTACGAACCAGTCAGTGGCCGCTTCAGTGAAGATTTCACCTGGCCGGAGTATGCCCGTGAGAATCCCGAAGAATTCTGGGGTATCGGGAGTATTCAACCGGGAAAGAAATCGGTATTTCCAGATTGGGGCAAGTTCTGGCTTAAATTTGGAGGCAGTAAAGAGAGCTCTAACAGAGACATGCTGGCCGGGCTGATACCTTTCGACATAGAGGCGGTGAAAAGTGCTGGAATGGCTGATGATCTGGTAAATGGTCAGATAACCCAGGAAAGAGCCGAGACCAATGCAAGAGGCAACATCAAGGAGCATCAGGCAAAAAAAGCAGAGTCAAAGGCTGATGTAATGACTGATGTGGACACCACTGTAAATGTTAACAAGGTTGATCTTGTTTACGTGCCTATGTGGGAAATGAAATATGTCATGGACGGCAAGGAATACAGTGCTCTTGTGGACGGTTCAAAAAAAGAAGTACTCGGCGCCGAGTTCCCGGTAAGCAAGAAGGCAAAGATCACCATTAAGAAATCAGAGAACGGAAATGAAT
>JAOZLN010000087.1:0-7007 GCA_029934845.1 Candidatus Sabulitectum sp. | reverse complement strand
GACAGTGCACTGGGAATCCCGGCAGTTATTGCGGGAGTTCTTGGATTCAGCGGTAATGGAATACCTGCCGCAAGGATAGTCATGTTCGTTCTTGTTGCCCTGATGCTTGGATACAGCCTTAAGAAGGGGCTGGGCAGCAGAAACTGATGGTTGACATACCTGAAGCTGCCCTGTCGTGGACCTACCTTAGAGCCGGTGGTCCCGGAGGGCAGCATCAGAATAAAACGGAATCTGCCGTGCAGCTCCGTTACAATATTTCTCTTGGAGAACTTCCCGATGATGCTGTTGTGCGGCTTAAGAAGCTGGCCGGAAGAAGGCTTACCGACTCGGGGGATATAATTATTGAGTCACGGGATCATCGCAGCAGGTTAATGAATACCAATTCTGCTCTTCGAAAACTGAGTGAACTTATCACACAGGCTCTTGTGGTGCCCAGGAAGAGAAAGCCAACAAGACCCACCCGGGCATCAAGAGAAAGACGACTGGTGTCAAAAAAACAGCAGTCGGAAAAGAAAACAAGCAGAAAGAAGCCACTGGTATAACAGAGGAGTAGAATGCAATTGCTCGACGAAAGCAAACCACGTTTTCTTATTATGCTTCTCAGCGGGATCTCACTGCTGGCAAGACTTCTTTTTCTTGGTAGAAAGAGCTTCTGGATAGATGAGTGCCTTGCCTGGGGTGCCAGCCGTATGGATTGGCTCGAAATGGCAAAAGCGGTGTCTACCGGTACGCCGCATCCTCCTGTTGCATTTGCTCTGATGAAGTTATCCTCTCTTTTTGCCGGGGATGGAGAATTCGGACTCCGGTTTCTAATTGCCATTATTGTTGCTTCAGCAGTAATTCCTGTTTTCAGACTTGCTTCAAGACGAACAACCGTTCGAGGCGGGTTCTGGGCAGGAATGGTCTGGGCTCTTTCTCCTTTTGCTGTTTCTCTGGGGCAGGAAGCATGGGTGTACGGTATTAATCTGGCAGTATCGCTGTGGTTTGCTGATTTTGCAGACATGGCCTGGCGGGGACACAGGAAGGGATTTATCGGTGCAATTCTTCTTGGGATCACCGGGATACTTACACAACACATATTTGTTCTAAGTGTTGTTGCCGGCAGTGTTCTGTACTTTACCATTGACCCTTCCAAGAGGGTTCCATTCAAGAAATTCATCATTGTTCCAGCAGTGCTTGCCGTGCTGTATACTCCCATTTTTCTTTTCTTCTCTACACAGTTTCTGCAACGGAGTGCCAGAATGGCATCGGCAGGATTGGGATTGGGGTTATCACGACTGCTGGGTACTGGATCTCTTTCTGAGTTCTTCAGGATCTTCTCCGGGGGGTTGTTACCCGAACTCTCTGCCAACCTTCTTGATCGCCCGAGGATGATATCTGCTTATGTTCTTAACGCAGTTATAGTATTGTTTCTTGCAGTCTGGCCCTATTTTACCAGGATTCTGAAACCGGGCGAACGCAGATATCTCTGGCTTTGTCTTCTCATACCGTTTGGTCTTTTTCTGACAGATAGTCCCACAGTCCGACAGCTTTCAGTTATCTGGGTCCCTATTGTCATTACCTCTGCTGCAATGTTCAGCAGATACCGCTGGCTGGGAATCACTGTTTCCATATTCTGTCTGTTTTCTCTCTTTCCGTATTATGCCATGGAAGTGTTCCCCTACCATCACAGTCACTGGCGAGATGCAGTAGAAACTGTGGAATCCGTCTCTCAGCCGGAGGATCTTGTGGTTGTGTTTGGCGGAAAATCAACATCTCTTGCCTGGCAGTTCTATTCAAACTCAGATCTGGTCTGTTTAACTCCCGGCGGCAACACTCCGTTTGCAGGTAATCGATTTGATGCAGATGGAGTAAGAATAAAGAACTATGTTGATCCCGAGTTATTTCTAGACAGTATTTATGCCTGCGGGGATCATCGCAGGGTCTGGGTGATCCTGGATCACTGGGGCATTCCTTCCATACAGGAAGTAAAGGGACAGTTCGAGATGAATTTCTTTCTTTTTGCAGGTGATGATATGGAAGTTGGTTTGCTGGAGAACCCCGGTTCAGAGTAACAGATTGTAACAGGATTTGCCAATCCGGGTCTCTTTTCATTAACTTCCATCATCAGAAGTAATATTTGACTACCCTTGAGAGAGGGGGATTGGCTTGAAGCTGTCCATTATCGCCGTATCCAGGCCCGTTTCTGTTACAGTTATTTCCATTGTTGTTGCAGTGTTAGGCACCATTGCTGTTCTGCAGATGCCAGTGGATCTTCTTCCATCGGTTGAGTACCCCAGAATTACAATTGAGACCAGGTATCCTTCTTCAAGTCCTTATGAAGTAGAGCGCCTTGTCACTGATCCTCTGGAGAATGCTCTTGCCGGGGTCAGGGGGCTTCGTTCCTATTCCTCCAGATCTTATGGAGACATGAGTCGAATTACACTGGAGTTCGACTGGGGTGCCAACATGGACTATACCCGGCTTGAGGTAAGGGAGAAGCTGGATGTTGCCAGCTGGTCTCTTCCCGATGCTGCAGAAAGACCCACCATTGTAGACTATGACCCCTCCAGCAGACCGTTTATGGAGATTCTTCTAACCATGGATGGTGGATGGACTGATATCACTGATTTTTCAAGAAGGGTAATAGCCACAAGGATTGAACAGGTAGATGGCGTTGCAGCCTGCGAGGTTGACGGAGAGGCCACACCTGCTGTTTATGTAAGGCTCCACGACGGGGCCATAGAAGAACTGGGAATAAATCCTGCTTCCATTGCTTCTGCCATTCAGGGAGCCAATGCAGTTTCATCTGGTGGCCAGGTTCGTGACGGAGACAAAGAGTTCTTTCTTTCCCTGCAGGGCGAATTTGAATCACTTGAGGATATTGAGAATACGGTGGTTGGAACTCTTGGAGTTACACCGCTTCTTCTGGGATCGATTGCCGATATTTATATTTCAGAAAAACCTCCTACGGAATGGGCAAGCTACAACGGCGAGAGAGCGATCATTCTTCGCGTAAGAAAAATGGCGGAGGCCAATACTGTTGAAGTTGCCGGAGATGTTAAAGAAATTCTTGAAGAACTTAACCTTGCTCACGAGAATGTAAGTCTGCAGATAATCCAGAATGATGCTGAGTTCATCGAGGAATCTATTGCCGGGGTTGTTGAAGCCCTGATACTTGGTGGAATCCTGGCATTCGGGGTTCTTTTCTTCTTCCTCCGAGACTGGAGAAGCCCCCTTATTCTTGGTCTTTCTCTTCCTCTTAGTATTGCACTGGCTCTGTTCTTTCTTTACCTTGCCGGAGTCACGGTTAACATCATGTCTCTGGGAGGTCTTGCTCTGGGGACCGGTCTTCTTGTTGATAATGCTGTTGTGGTTCTTGAGGCCATATCCAGAAGGCGTGAGAAGGGTGAAGACAGGGTAAGCGCTGCCACATCAGGAACCGCCGAAGTGGGGCCTGCCATTGTGGCAAGTACCCTTACCACTATTATCGTTTTCTTCCCGGTCGTGTATATGGAGGGTATCACAAGTCAGCTTTTCCGCGATCAGGCCCTTGCTGTGGGTTCTGCTCTTCTGGCAAGTCTTCTGATTGCTGTAACCGTGATTCCTGCTTTGGCTGCCAGAATAAAGAAAAGCAAAGAAGCCGATGATGTTACCGGCGGTATGAAAGAGAAGTATGCCGGATCCATGGACAGGCTCTTGAACAGAAGAAAGAGAGTGTTGTTTGTTACTTTTCTTATAACAGCAGCGGCATTCTTCGGAGCTTCAAGGTTGCCTATGCAGCTTCTTCCTGATACCCCTGCGGATCAGCTTGAAATGACATTCAGTGCTCCGGAAGGTACTTCCATGGAGCAGCTTGTTGGTCTTTCTGCCACTGTGAATGAACTTGCCGGTCTTGCAGGAGCTCAGTGGACAAGTGGCCGTATCGGTGTTCGGGCTGACGAAGGAGTGGATGCTCTTTCGGTGAGTTCGTTCGAAAATTCGCGTGAAGCGAGCAACGCAATTCTTCCCATTCGCAATGGCTGGAACAGTGCTTTCAGTTTTCCTCTTCAGGTGGGCCCCAGAGGAACATTGCTGGGAGAGATCCTGGGTGGTGGCAGTGGATTCACCATATATGTTGAAGGCGAGAGCATTGATACTGATCTGCAGGCTGCCAACATCCTTGCAGAAGCATCGCAGAACGATGTGGTTGGTGTGATAAGTGCAGATGTGAATTATCTGCCTGGAAAACCTGAAATTGTTGTTCGACCTGACGGAGAGCTTATGGAGCTGCTGGGTCTTACAGCTGATGGTGTTGCCGATTATCTTGAGAGTCTCTCCAGAGGCATAGTTGCTACAACCTATTACAGACAGGATGAAAAGGTAGATGTGATGCTTCTTGCCGGCAGCGGTGAGGGCATACCTATCGATTCCATATTCCAGCGTTCTGTTCAAGTGAATGGAACCCTGATCCAGGTGGACAGGCTGGTTGATACATATGTGAGGCAGACACCGGGTTTCATCGAACACTATCAGGGTAACCGCGCGGTGGGTGTTTCCATTCAGGGAAGCGGAACCAACATGGCTGGAACAGCAGAGATGATCACGACTTTGTCTGACTCTCTTCTGCGCGGGGAACCGGTTAAACTGAGAACAGGTGCGGAAATAGAGGAGATGGACAGAACGGCATCAAGCCTTATTCTTGCGGCACTGCTGGCTATTGCACTTGTTTATGTTCTTCTGGCAGTTCAATTTGAGTCATTTATTGAACCTCTTATCATCATGATAACAGTACCGCTGGGTGTTATAGGTGTTGTGATCGGTCTTGCCGCCTTTGGACAAAGCTGGAATGCCCTGTCAGGCATCGGGTTGGTAATACTGTCTGGTATTGTGGTGAATGATGGAATTCTTCTTGTGGAAAGAATAACTCAGTTAAGAAAAGCAGGAATGCCGGTTCGGCAGGCTGTGATCGAGGCAGGCAGAGACAGGTTCCGCCCTGTTCTTATGACCACGGTAACAACAGTACTGGGGCTTCTGCCAATGGCTATAGGTTTTGGTGAAGGAGCTGCCCTTAGACAGCCACTGGCCATTGCAGTGATCTCCGGCATTACAGTTGCTACACTGCTTACCCTTGTTATTGTGCCTGTGCTTTACAGTGCACTTGTGAGAGAGAAGAATCCATCGTGATAGCAGGTTTGCTCAAACGACCCAGGGGAACCGCAATTGTTTATGTGGCTTTTCTCGGGCTTGCTGTTGTGAGTTTCTTCAGAATTCCCATTGAGGGTTCTCCCAGCACAACACTTCCCGAACTGAATGTAGTTACCGGCTGGTACGGAGCAGACCCGGAAGCAGTTTGCGAGCAGTTAACCAGACCAATAGAGGAAGTTGCCAGACAACTTAGAGGGGTGAAGGATGTTTCCTCCGCCTCCAGCGCCAGTCGAAGCGTTGTAACTGTATCATTTGCCCAGGGTACCGATATGGATGTGGCATCCATGGAGCTTACTGAACGCATCTCCATGATACGGGATGACCTTCCGGGCAATGTTTCCGCCAGCACAATAACTCAGGCGATACCAAGAGAGATGGAAAGCGAAGGTTTTCTTATCTACGCCATTACCGGCGCAGAGAAATCCATACTTAAGAACATTGCAGAAGATGTTGTTGTTCCAGGCCTGGAAAGGATTGACGGGATAAGTTCTGTGATTGTCGAGGGGCTTGGCTCTGAAGAGATCCTGATTGATATAGACATGGAAGCCCTCAGCTCTCTTGACCTGACACTGGCACAGGTTGTTTCTTCCATCCAGAACGGAATTGTTGACCGTAATGTAGGGGTAGTCACCGATGTTACTGCTCTGGAAGCTGTTCTCAGGGTATCCAGCGTGCCAATGTCTCTCTGGGAAATGGAACAGCTTGTTGTGAAGCAGACTGAAACGGATTTTGTTACTCTTGACGATATTTCACACGGTATCTATCAGAGCTATTCAGAGAACTCAGGAGTAATATTCAGGTACAACGGTCTTGATCAGATAACCATGGAGCTTGATCGTGCCGCTGGAAGTAATGCTGTAAGGGTTGCTGCTGTTGTCAGGAATGAAGTAGACAAAATTCAAAGTGAGCTGCCTGACGGAATTGAACTGGACCTTATAGAGGATGGAACTGAAGCAATAACCGATGACCTGGGTGCCCTGTCCTGGCGTGCACTTGTTTCGCTGGGCCTGATAATGCTTGTTCTGCTTCTTCTGAATCCCAGCCCGTTAACCACTCCTCTCATTTTAAGTTCTATAGTTTTCAGCAGTGCCCTTGCAGTTACTGCTGTTTTTCTGGCCGGCTACAGCATCAATGTGCTTACACTCAGTGCTCTTGCCATTGCGTTCGGGCTGCTTGTTGACGGTGCAGTTGTGGTAATGGAGGCAATTGCCTACAGGCGCAGGCAGGGAATTCCGCCTCTGGAAGCAGCCGCCCTCGGCGCAAGAGAGGTAGCCATGCCTGTTCTCGGCGGTATACTTACAACACTTGTGGCCCTGGTACCACTGCTTGCCAGTGAGGGTGTTCTGCGTATTTACTATCGACCTTTTGCATTTACTGTTGCTGCCACTCTTATGGCGTCATACGCAGTTTGTCTTACGTTTGTACCGTCCATAGCCGGACACTGGAAAAAGGGTAACTGGTATCGTCAGAGAAAGTGGGACAGAACCCTGGCAAAGGGAGTGGCTGTTCTTCACCACAAACCGTGGATTCCTGTGGTAGTCACTGTTCTTCTTGTTGCAGGTGCTACTTATGTTCTTCTTTCAAAAGTTGAACATGGGCAGACATGGAATTTTGGCAGCGACAGAGACTATTTGTACATCTCCTACGCTTTCCCTCCTGGAACACCCCAGGACATCTCGGACGAGGTCGCATCCCGTTTTGAAGACATCGTTGCCGGGAGTGACGGTGTTCTGTCAACAAGAACCACCGTTTACGGAGAAAGCGGCGTGGTTTACTGCCAGTTTGATCAGGAGGCATTATGGGATGGTAGTGCTTTGCAGTATGAAGCTGAAGCAATAGCA
>JAOZLN010000086.1 GCA_029934845.1 Candidatus Sabulitectum sp. | reverse complement strand
TGAACTGTGGCTATCATCTGGTACTGTGAAACAGTGGCTATTCCAGCCCCGGCGGTAAGGTTCTTCCACACGGGAATGGTTACGGCAAATGCGCCTCGGGGAGTCATAGCCCCAATGTTAAAACGGGAAGGCTCTACACAGGTATAGTGGTAGGTGATCTCTTCCCGCCACCCTGTGCCCCAGCCTGCAAAAGACACCTGAATTTTGTCTGACCCTGCCAGAGCAGAAGGATTTGTGAACAACGAAAGGGCAGACAAACTGTTGGGCACAGCTGCACCGCACAACCCGGCACTGGCGGGACTTAAGCTTTCTACCCTGCCCCCAACACCAAAAGCGTCCCAGTAACCGTATCCAAAAGCTGTGATCACACACACAAAAAGTATTGCAAGAACTTTCATATCGAACCTCCATGCTTATATATTCAATTCCAGTATACATTGAGGGGGTCAGACACACAAGGAGGCAAATGCAATATCATTAATTGATTCGGATATTCGGTATCAATGGGGTATACCGGGCTAGAATATTCTGTCCACACTGACTATCAGCAAATCTCCGGCATCGTAAACATGGTTAATGTACCGAACAGGTACAGCAGTACCCTCTCTGTAACGGCTGTGAAAGTGATATGCTGCTGAAACACGGTAGTTATGAAAGCTGTAGTCGCCACCAATGCTGAGGCCGATACCGGCTTTAAGAGCATCATCCGGTCTGTAACCATTCACTCCCATATAAATGCTGGAACCTTCAATCGCACCTGGAAGCCGGGTGAATGCCGTAACATTCAGATTATCACCATCAAGAAAACCTGCTTCAGCTCCCAGGTAACCTCCGTTCATAAATGAAAGAAACGATAATGCCCCCAGATTAGTGAATGACAAGTATCTTTCGTCACCGGTTGTATGGGTTGAGTAAAGCTCGTTACAGCCAAGTTTGATGCTTGCACCTGCTCTTAATGCAAACCCGGAGTGCTCCCATGAGATCACCGAGGAAGAGCTGTGGCCGAAGATCGTGTTTGAATAGGTTGTAGACCCGCCACTGCCGTATCTGATACCCGGAGAAATGCCCATGCTTACCGGTCCTGCAACCCCTGCAAGTGAAACCAGCACTTCCGAGATATTCCCGTAAGCATCTGTGAACATGGTATTCCAGAGCTCTCTGTGGGTTGGTGTAATTTCATAGTACTCCTGAACAATCGCTTTCATCTGATACTGGGAAACAGTACTGACCCCGGCCCCGGCAGTAAATCCTCTGCCAAGGGGCACCGCAAAAGCAAATGCTCCCTTTGGGATCATGGAGCCCATGTTGTAACGATAAGGCTCTACGCATGTGTAGTGATAGCTTATCTCTTCTCTCCAGGATAGATGCCAGCCTGAAGCAGACACAATTATGTCACTGGATGCAGCAAGTGCAGAAGGGTTTATAAACACAGACATTGCAGACGAATGATCAGGTATTGTAGCACCGCACATTCCACCGCTGACAGCGCTGAGGCTTGGTATCCGCGCCCCCAGAAGAAAAGAATCCCAATACCCGTATCCGTATGCCACAACAGTAGTCGCAAGCATAACCATCAGCACTTTCATAGCACCTCCATGAACAGCTTCAATGCTTTTCTGCTTTTGATCACATGCAGATCGTACTTATTATACAGTCAGACAGGCGGAATAAGTACCTCATCTGGCGGCTTTGTTACAACCTTCCGAAAACTGATTGAAATGATTCGCCAGCCACCACAAGCAGTGGGATATCTGTAAGCCAAAGAAAAGCAAAATACAATAACCAATCGTTCGCCACAGGGGGCGGGGAACTCGACCTCCTCAGATTAAGCAATGACTGACTGTATCCTCACGGCAGACAAGAACGCTACCATGAAAATACTACTTGACATGTCTGATTTTCATGGTATTTTACTGTTATGATTAAGCGTAGCAGAATAGAAAAAAGGCTTGCAACTGCTCTGGCAAGAAGCAGAGTCGTTCTTCTGTCCGGCCCTCGTCAAAGTGGTAAAACAACTCTTGCCCGGGGCTTTGTAAACTCTGAGTCAGTAAACTACTTTGATATGGAGAATCCACTTGACCTTGAAAGACTCTCCGAGCCTTTCACTGCACTTGCTCCTTTAAAGGGACTGGTAGTTATCGACGAGGTTCAACGAAGACCTGATCTTTTTAACATTCTAAGAGTGTTAGTTGATCGCGAGGAAGCACCTGCCCAATTCCTTATTCTTGGAAGTGCATCCGGCAACCTGCTGCGTCAAACCTCGGAAAGCCTTGCAGGAAGAATCGAAATAGTACAGATCGATGGATTCACCCTTGAAGAAATTGGAGAGACTAACTCGGAGACCCTGTGGTTCCGGGGAGGCTTTCCGCCTTCATTCTTATCATCCAATGATGAAAACAGTTTTGCATGGCGGAAAAATTTCATTCAGACTCTACTGGAAAGAGACTTTCCGCAGTGGGGTGTAAATATTCCAGCTTCAGCATTGGGCAGATTCTGGAAAATGCTGGCTCACTACCATGGCCAGACCTGGAACGCAACTGCACCCGCAAGAGCTCTAGGCGTAAATCAGAACACAACAAGACGACATCTTGATCTCTTAACTGATGCGTATATGATCAGACAGCTTCAACCGTACTATGCTAATCTGCGCAAAAGACAGGTCAAATCCCCTAAAATATACATTCGGGACACAGGGTTGCTTCATCAGCTACTTGGCATATCAACATTTAAACAACTTCTGACGCATCCCAAGATCGGTGCTTCCTGGGAAGGGTTCGTGATTGAACAGATACTTGCAACTACTTCCTGTGAATCCGCTTTCTTCTGGGCAACCCACCAGGGAGCAGAGATTGATCTTATCCTGGAGAAAGGTGATGAACTACTGGGAATAGAATGCAAGAGGGCTGATTCTCCCAGGATCACTCCCTCTATCAGGATAGCATTTGAGGATTTAAAACTTAACAAAGTCGCTATCATCTATCCGGGAAACAAAAGATACCGACTTGACAACCGGGTTGAGGCGATTCCTCTTCATTCTCTGGCAACAGGCGAACCTCTTTTCCAATAATAAGGAGGAGATGCTTACAACTACAACAGGCGAAGCCGAAGCCCCGCCTGCAAATTGATACTGTCTGTACTAATCGATATCAGAAAGTGTCACAGTAAAAATATTCTCATCATCGTCAGAGCCGTAATCTTCTCCGTCAACTCCGAAGAAAGTGTAGGTGTCACCATCGACATCTTCAAGCTGGATGTCAAAAAGCTCGGTTTCCCAGTTAAGATCACTTACATCGAACTCGTAGGTGTCACCATCATACATGATGTCGCTGCCAAGCCAGTCTCCACCGAATGAGTCATCAGAAGATTCGCTGATGTAAACGAAGTAGACATCATATCCAGTGTCGTTTGTGATCTCGAAGTACTGCCCGAAAGATACGAAGGCAAGGGCTGTGAGTGCCAGCAGTGCAAATTTCATTTTTCTCCTTAGATCTTCCCGCGGAATCTCTCGTATAAGAGATTCCGCCAGGGAAGTTTGTTACAAATGTATCCCCATGGTGGGCAGCCACTTAAAAAGCAGGAACTGAGTCTGTCCGATAAGAAGACTAATACGAGCCATTACTGTATATCCGAAGCTGGCGCCGAATGCCACCATAAGAATGGTAATTCCTACATTAGCAGCTCGGCCAACAGCACCTGTGTGTGCCTTTGAAAAGAAAAAGTAAACAAGACCGCACACAACTCCTGTTACCATAATTATGTTGCTGACCCAGTTGAACCAGCCACCACCCTGCCCAAGAGTAATAATGGTGCCGTTAACCTGAGCCAGGGCGTTTGTCTGAAACATGGCAGTCATAGTAAGACCTGCCCCTGTTCCCACAATAAGCGAAAGGGACATTCGGCTTAAACTGGCAAGCTTAGGCACAATTCGCAGAACCATGAATATGCCAAGAATACCCGGGATCAACCATATGGGTTGCATTCCGCCTTCAGCTGGAAGAAGATTCTCCCACCAGTTGGGTATAAGAACGTTCTTTATGGTGTAGATAACCCAATAGCCTGCACTCATCCCCACAAAAAGATGCTCTGCGAATTTGTAGATGGGATTATCCTTGTAGAGAAAACTGTAAAGACTTAGGGAAAGCAGGGCGCCCAGCCAGATACCAATTATCGTCCAGTTCATTTCACCCCTCCTTTCTTCTTCTTCCCAGCCAGATATGAAATGTTTCCAAGAATGATGAACAGCATAATAACCAGGTGAGCAACAGACTGGGCTGCCATACCGGGGATTGCCGTTCCAGGAGGTGGATCAACCTGATCGATCCTGACCATGGTTTCGTAATCCGCAGCTCCCTTAAGCCCACCCAGAAGGCCGATCAGCTGACCAGTGCCCAGATAAGGGTAAAACTGAGGAGCACTAACGGCGGTACAGCCTCCACCTATTGGAATGTTGTATCTGTCTCCTGCCATCATTACCCATGCAGGCACACCGGGATCACCGGCAGAAAGCGATATTATCATATCGAAATCACCCAGCTTGCTGATGTGCTGCATTATCGGCATATCATCCACAGAGTTGCCATTGTAGTCTTCAGGAAAAACAGACTTGATATTGCTGCCCATTCTTACGATAAGAACGCCTCCACCGGTCTTGTAACCCAGATTGACCCAGTCTACATACTCTTCCCGGCCAAGGCTGTCGGAAACAGAGATAAGAGCTTCATTCCCAAGGCTGACCCCCATTGGCCACAGTGCCATGGAAACGATCTTTATGTCTTTTCTCATAAGATGCTGAGTAAGAGCAACCGCCATAGGCTGAAGCTCCGGCATTGTTGAAGGATCGTAATCAAAACTGAGAAGCACAACGGAACCGGCCGGCAGGGCTTCTACAGCATCAAACATATCTGTACTGGGTCCCGGAGAAATCGGGATCGGCAGCTCAAGTCTCACTGCCAGGGGAATAATCACAGAAAGCGCTATAACAGTGAAAATAATTCTTCGATCTATACTGCCCAGTTTCTCAGTGAATTTTCCCATCAGTCTGCACCTCCCAGGTAACTGCGCTCTATTCCGAAGATCATTCGCAGTGAAGTGGCCACCATACCCATGGCGGCGCCTATCATCACTGCTCTCTGGCCTGCCATGTTGGGACATTTCATTATCCACTCACTTATCAGTGGAATTCTGTCCCATATCATTGCTCCTATTGGAACACGGCCAAGCATGACCACAAAAGCACTTATCAGAAGAAGGGTTGCCCGCCAGTTACTGGCGCGGAAAGCACGAAATGCAGCACTTGCCACAAAGAAGGCAAGCAGACTGAACATGGTGGCACTCATTGGAGCCACCATCTCCAGGAAGAGAAAGTTAAAAGGTGTTCCCTTTTCGATCCCGAAGATAAGCCCAGTCAGTATCATGACAGAGAAACCGACAATTGTAACAGGGCTGTACTTCCAGTTCCGTCCTTTAAAACGAATTCTGTGCACATGCACCTGAATCAAGTTTGCTGCACCAATAAATATTGCAAAACTGGCTACTATCATGTACCATTCCTGGAGGCTTTCCCCCATGGACTGCGTGGCGGGAACAAAGAACTGAAGGATCATTACGATACCGGCCACGAATGTGATGGTTAAAGGTACGAAAAGTCTCAATTCACAGCCTCCTATCCTACCGAAGTAATGGTTTTAAGAAAATCGGCCACCCTGGCAGCCGGCTCCCATGCCTGACCTAATGTGGCGGCGAGAACACCAACTACAATTACGATCATAAAGAAAAGCTTTGCTACATCCTGACCTCGGAGACTGCCCAGCAGCTTGGGTTCCTTGGAAAGGTATGCGCTTGCCGCAAAGAGTTCCTCACCAATAAGGGTATAATCGCAGGCAGCAATGAAGAATGGGATCTGGCTTGGCATTGCAGTTCCGGCGATCTGTATGGCGCCTACGCTTCTTCCTGTTTCAGCAAGAATCAAGCTCTCTGCATAAAATGTGCCAAGCATAAATATCGCAGCGGGTTTCTGCCTTATCATTATGCCATCCACTCCGGCAGCGTAACCGAACTGATCATCGGTGATATAGTTGATGTTCCCCTTCTGGTAAGCATCAGGTCTTCCCATCTGAAGGTAAGACTCTTTAACTGTCTCCTGAGCCACACTCATAACAACTGCACGGCATGTGGGAACCAGCAGCGAAGAACCGTACTCTGCTGTTTTCATGGCAACCCGGCCCAGAATCACCATACTGGCAATTGTCTGAATGTCATCCATGTCCATTATGCCAGGTATGTAAAGCACAGGGCGACCCATTTCAGTTGCCCGGCCAACTGCATCTTCAACAGCAGTAAGCCCGGCGATTCTTCTTATGTACAGATCTTTGCCGCGTTTGCCCTGCTCTATGAAGTAGAAAATTACAAGACTGATTATTGTAAGTAGTATCAGCATCCCGATTCTTCCAGTGTGAATCCACTGTTTCGCTGGAACAGCGCTTACCTCTACCGATGAAGCCCCGGCAAAACCTCCGTACCATGGAACAATACGATAGGTATACTTGTAGCCATTGATCAGTTTTTCGTCGGTTCTGCTTCCATCAACTGGCAGAATTGTTCCGGCAAAAGACCATACACCCTCTTCATCAAGCCGTTCGAGGACTATGGAATCAGGTTCCGCCATACTGGTAGAAACAGTCCATGTCAGATCGATACCCCCTCCGGCATCATTGGGAGCGTCCTCCGCTGTGAAAGACTGTATAAAACAGTCACTTTCTTCTACAGAAGCAATACCGCCACTCTGTGCAAGCAGTACCCCTGCAAAAACCAGAAGAGGAAATACAAACAGCACTCTTCTCATACTGCTGACCCCTTTCATTGAATGTAATCGTACAAAACACAGTATGACGATAATAACCTTACATGACTATCTCTGCAACAAGAAGAGATTTGTGAATTCTCTTCTTTGAAGAAGAGATTTGTGAATTCTCTTCTTTGAAGAAGATGTTTGTGAATTCTCTTCTTTAAAGAAGATCACGCAGTTCTTCAGCAGTTCCAGCAGGCAGACTGCAGGTACCGTTTCTGCATACCAGCGCTGAAACGGTAGAGGCATTCAATGGCTCAGATATCTTTATGGTGGTCCAGGGTCTGTAGCCGGTTCTCAGCACTGCCAGCATATTCTGCATCTCCGGGTCATTTAAGCTACCGCGAAGTTCAACCTCTGTCCCTCCGTACCCGGCGAACATTATGCCTGACATCATCATGGAGTAACCTCTGGGTGCTGCAGCAACCGAAGCTCCGAAAGCAGATTCTATTCCGGAGGCTGCTTCCAGATAAAGAGGATCTCCGGTTAGCTTCCACAGGGTAATAAGATTTGTCAACTCTACAGAATTGCCTGATGGTACTGCACCGTCGTAAGATTCCTTAAGTCTTGCTATCTGGGGGTCTGCGTAGTCTGCAGTAAAGAAATACCCTCCGCTGAGCTGATCTGCAAAATGCATATCCAGTTCTCTTTGAAGATCAACCGCAAACTGAAGATACTCACTGTTCAAGGTGGCATTGTACAGTTCAAGAGTTCCCCAGATCAGAAATGCGTAGTCGTCAAGAAATCCGTCAGAACCTCTTCTACCCCCTGCAAAACTGTGAATCAGCCTCTGATTATCTGTCAT
Source organism: Candidatus Sabulitectum sp. (assembly GCA_029934845.1). Lineage (GTDB taxonomy): Bacteria > Fermentibacterota > Fermentibacteria > Fermentibacterales > JCC-6 > Sabulitectum. Next base: position 1,066 of record JAOZLN010000086.1, on the reverse strand, counting down.
CATCTGCTCTGTTACAAATTCGAAGGCGTTTTCGGCAGAATGAAGGTATTGGGGGTTATCAAGAACCAGTGAAGCCCTCGCCAGAGCTGCAATCATCAAACCGTTCCAGTCTGTAAGGATCTTTTCGTCTCTGGCCGGTGCAACTCTGATCTCACGACTGAGAAAAAGCTTCTCTCTGATCAGCTCCAGCTGGTGACGGTCAGAGTCTGAGATCACCGCACTGCCTGATTGATGAAGGATATGGCTTGAACCTGCGGCATTCCAGTATGTCTCTGCAAGGCTCAACTCATCTACTGAAAGAACTGCAGACATCTCCGGAATTGTCCAGGTATAAAAAGCCCCCTCGCTCCCCTGACTGTCGGCATCTTCCGAAGAGTAAAATCCTCCGTCAGGTGAGGTCATGTCACGAAGAACATATTCAAGGATCTCTGAAGCAGTACCGGCAAGAAAATCATCACCTGTGGCCTGATAAGATTCTATGAAAGCTATGGCAAGAAGAGACTGGTCATATAGCATTTTCTCAAAATGCGGTACAAGCCATTCTCTGTCTGTTGAATACCGGTGAACTCCAAAGCCTATCTGATCGTAAACTCCGCCCTGGCGAATAGCAGTAAGAGTGGAAATAACCATATCCAGAGCATCCAGATCTCCTGATATCTTCCAGTATCGCAAAAGGAAGAACAGATTGTGCGGAGAGGGAAATTTTGGAGCACTGCCAAAACCTGCATACTCCCGGTCAAATGAATTCTTGAATGCCAGAAATCCGCTCCAGCCTGTTACAGAAGAAAGCTCTCCAGTATTTGCCGAAGACTGAGTACTGCTTAATACTGCTTCCTCTATCTGAACAGCATTTGCAGCAATTGCCTCCCTGTTCGTCTTCCACTGCAAGGCCACTGAAGGAAGCAGCTGCATCATACCTGTTCTGCCAAAGGCTGTATTTTTTGGAATATAGGTTCCTGCAAAGAACGGCTTGCCGTCAGGGGTTAGAAAGACAGTCATGGGCCAGCCGCCGCTACCGGTTAAAGCCACTGTATATCTCATGTAAAGGTTATCTATATCAGGGCGA
>JAOZLN010000085.1 GCA_029934845.1 Candidatus Sabulitectum sp. | reverse complement strand
TGCGATCTTTTCTCCGACAACGATTCCGATAAATATCAGAGCAAGAAAAGGAGTGAGAAAAATCATTCCGCTGACTGCAGCTGTTGATGATGCCCACTTAAGAGCTGTATTCCACATGATGTAGGTAAGCCCCATTTCAAGAACACCAATATAGAGTATCCACGGCAGAATTCCGGTATGCAATGAAAAACACTGCCCGGTTGCGATGCCATACAGGAAAAGGTAAATAGATCCAGCCATAAAACTTGTAAAAAGCACCACGGTGGTTTTCCCTTTGTTTCTGGTGTTCAATACCCAGTAAATGGCCCATATAAGAGTACTTGCAAAGGCAAGAAGCAAAGGCCCTATCGATACAGCAAAGGAACTCCGCCCTGCAAAAGCAAGAAACATTACACCGGCAAAACTGAGTAGAATACCTGCAAGACCTTTCATATTCAACTTCTGTCCAAGAAGAGGAACCGAAAGCAGAACAAGCACCACCGGCCACAAGTAGTTCACCACCATAGCAATCTGTGCAGGCAGCCCGTCATAAGCATTCAGCAGAACAAGGTAGTAAAGAAAAGGATTCAAGAAACCGAGATAAAGCCCGGAAACAAGATCAGCTTTCACTATAGGGATTCTTCCAACTGCTTGTACCACACCGAAGATCACCGTGGAGATAACTGCACCGGAAAACACCAGCAACCACGGAGATCCATAAACCAGTGCCATCTTGAAAGCAGTTGCTGCACCAGACCAGCATAGAACCGAGAGAAGCGCAAGAAGAATCGCTGATCTATCTGATCTCTTAAGAATCATACCATCCTCCTGCAGGTTGGCTGCAACATACACAGATAGAGAAAGAACTGCCAGAAATGATCTGAATCCGCTCAAATACTCTATTTCGTTGATAAACAAGAGGATATATCAACATATAGGGCTTCCAACATGAATACATACCATATATTGTGGTTGACCCCATTGCCCGAACGCTTGAAGTTTATTATCATCGCTGCAACGAGGGGTCGTTTATTCACATATCTTTCTTCGAGGATGTTAGGGGTGTAGCTGTCAATGGACTGGCTGGTCAGAAAACGCAGTGGTAAAGTCGTATCTTACAGAAAATCAAGAATCGAAAATGCAATTGAACGAGCTCTAAAAGCATCCAGCACTGAAGGTTCCAGCAGAGAGATGGCAGACCAGGTAGAGGCCAGCTTGTATATGGGCTTCTTTAAAGCAGGTTCTATTCCTACAATTGAGCAGATTCAAAATTTCATTGAAGAAACGCTGATGCTAAGAAAATTGATTGCTGCTGCCAGATCTTTTATTCTGTACAGAGAAAAACGAAGCGAAGCCCGGGATGTTACTGCGATCTTCAAGGGAATGGATTCTCTGGTTGCAGACTACATAAGCAGGCAGGACTGGCGGGTAAACGAAAACTCAAACATGAACTACAGCCTTCAGGGGCTTAACTTCTATCTTTCCAGTTCTATCACCGCAAGGTACTGGCTATCCAAGATATACACACCGCAGATAAAGGAATTCCAGGACAGTGGCGACATGCACATTCATGATCTAGGCATTCTTGGTCCTTACTGTGTGGGTTGGGACTTGATGGAACTTCTTAAAGGGGGCTTCCTGGGTGCCAGGGGAAAAATTGAGTCGAAACCCGCTTCACATCTAAGAACTGCCCTGGGGCAGATGGTGAACTTCTTTTACACTCTTCAGGGTGAGGCAGCAGGAGCTCAGGCCTTCAGTAACTTCGATACACTTCTTGCACCATTTATCCGGTATGATAACCTTTCATATGAACAGGTTACTCAGTGTATGCAGGAATTTCTCTTCAATATTAATGTCCCCACGAGAGTTGGTTTCCAAACACCGTTTACTAACATAACCATGGATCTTCGCGTTCCATCAACCCACAAAGACCTGCATGTTATCGCAGGCGGCGAAGAAAAGCCGGAGAAATACGGTGATTTCCAGAATGAAATGAACATACTGAACCGTGCATTCTGTGAACTTATGATGAAGGGGGACGCAAAGGGAAGAATCTTCACTTTCCCCATACCCACCTACAACATTACCGAGGATTTCGACTGGGAGAATGATGACCTTCAGCCGCTGTGGGAAATGACAGGTAAATACGGAATCCCCTACTTCAGCAACTTTGTAAACTCCGACATGAGTCCGGAAGATTCCAGATCGATGTGCTGTCGCCTCAGGCTTGACAACCGTGAGTTGAAAGCCAGAGGCGGTGGTCTTTTCGGCTCAAATCCCCTCACCGGCTCCATTGGTGTGGTAACCGTGAATATTCCAAGGATTGCCATGGTTACAGGTGGTGACAAGGATTCCTTCTTCCAAAGACTGGGATCTGTGATGGAATCCGCAAGGGAATCACTTGAGTTGAAAAGAAAGTTTGTTGAAGAACTTACAGAACGGGGACTTTACCCGTACACACGCTATTATCTGAGACATGTAAAGGAAGAAGCTGGAACTTTCTGGGCAAATCATTTCAGCACAATAGGTCTTATCGGCATGAACGAAGGTGCTATGAATTTCATGGGCAAAGGAATTGCAACCCCCGAGGGAAAGCAGTGGTCTCTTGAGGTTCTTGACTTTATGCGTGAGAAACTTACGGAATTTCAGATCGAGACCGATCATCTTTACAACCTTGAGGCTTCTCCTGCTGAAGGAGCCAGCTACCGTCTGGCAAACAAGGATTTAAAAGAGTTCTCAGACGCTGCCCACCAGGGGCTGTCAAACCCGTACTATTCAAATTCTGTACATCTTCCAGTGAGCACCCACATGGACATCTACAATCTTCTGAAACATCAGGATGACCTTCAAACCAGGTTCACAGGTGGAACAGTGGTGCATCTGTTTATTGGAGAGGCAATAACAGACTGGAGAATGGTAAGAACACTGACAAGAAAGATTGTAAACAACTTCAAACTTCCTTACTTCAGTTTTACGCCAACATTCAGCATCTGCCCAGTACACGGTTACATATCGGGAGAACATTTCCACTGCCCCTACCCGCATACAGATGAAGAAATAGAAAAATATGGAGAAATCGTAGAAATTCACGAAAAGCTCCCTGAGAACTCATTTCGTGAAGTGAGCATTGAGCAGAATCCGAAGGAGCAACCATCGCTCTTTCTCAACATTGATAAGGTGGATATTAAATGAGCACAAAAGCAAAGACTGTTAAGGCCATCAAGGCAGAAGTTTACTCAAGAGTAGTCGGGTATTACCGTCCGGTTCAGGATTGGAACAGAGGCAAGCAGGAAGAATTTTCTCAGAGAGAATATGTCGATCTCAAAGTAGACAAGGGTTAACAGTTGATTCGCTCGCTTCAGGGGGTCAGCCTGATTGATTACCCCGGCAGAATTTCTTCAGTTCTTTATACAGCAGGGTGCAACCTTGCATGTCCCTTCTGCCATAATCCGGAGCTGGTTAATGTTGATCTTCTTGACAAAGAATTCAATCTCGGCCACGATGCAATTATCAGTGAGCTTAAGGAAAGATCAGAATTCATTGACGCTGTTGTTTTTACAGGTGGTGAACCTCTTCTGTACGAAAGCAACATTCAACTAATGAGGCGAATCAAAGAAGAAACTCCGCTGGCAGTCAAGCTTGACACCAATGGAACTTTTCCGGACAGGTTGAAGAAAGCCATTCCTTATGTAAATTTTGTTGCCATGGATCTTAAAGCCAGACCGGAAAACTACATGCTGGCCACCGGTGGAAGAGCACGATTCAGTTCTGTAAGAGAAAGTGCTCTGTTTCTTATGGAACAGACTGAATCTGATTACGAATTCAGATCAACAATGGTTCCAGGTATCATCAATGCGGAAGATGTTCTTGTTCTTATTGAAGAGTTAAAGCCACATAGAATTAAAAGGTATGCACTTCAGATCTTCCGTTCTGAAAAAACTCTTTCCTCGGAGCTTAGCGGCCTTCCGGCTTATCCAAAAGGATACATCGAAGCTCTTGCAGCAGAGATGGTTGACAAGGTAGATGATATTCAACTGCGTATATAATAAAGTATCAGAGATCTGCTGTGGTCTTTTTCCCGGCAACCGGAAGCTCAATTCTTATTGATCCTGACGAGTCTGCTCCTTTAAGCGAATTGACCATTCCCCTTACTGTGTTCTCCACCATTCTGGATGGAAAACCAATAAGGGGAATTCTCTCTCCGTTGCACAACAGTGAAACTGCGCCTGGAATACAACCGGTACATGAGGCACATTTTCCTCCTGCTATACTGGATTGAATTTCTGCTACCATATGAGAGGCAACTGTCATTACTTTAGCGGAAAAGGTTCCCAGCTCAAGCGGGGAATGATGATCTCCAACAACTGAGAGCTTTCCTGTTCTTTCTGTTCGTATCTCACCCAGTGGGGAAGTTCCAGCAATACCGGAGCAGCTCACTATCTGTTTTCCTGGAAAAGCTGTTGACCACTCCTCGATAAGAAAGATCTTTGTTTCAGCATCATCCACCGCTTCCACCAGAACATCACAATTACCAAATAAATCGCTGGCATTTCCGGGAGTAAGCCTTACAATATGCGTTTCAACATCAATAGCATCGTTGATCCTCTGAAGGTTCTGAAGCAGAGCTTCCACCTTTGGAATACCCACCTGATCTGAAAAGAAGAACTGTCTGTTCAGATTCTGGATCTCTACCATGTCATGGTCGGCAATAACCATGGATGAAACCCCGGCTCGTACCAGCAGCATGGCCACATTTGAGCCAATTCCTCCTGCTCCGGCAATACCGACTCGAAGTTTTGACAGATCGTCCACAAGACCATCCGGACAATCTTTAAAAATTGTCATTCTACTCCCTTAAAAAAAATACTCATCTTTTGTGCAAAAAGAATCCTGCTAAATATATCCGAGATTCTGCAATGCATCAAGAAATACATTCTCGACAAGCACTGCTGCCGGACGGAAGAGCGGAGGTGTGGAAAGATAGAACCTGGCATCATCAAGCAGAGTACTGTCGACATTTTCCAGAAAATCATGTTCACCGGGATCTGTAGAAAGGTCGAACATGAAAGCAACACTTCCCCTGTCAAAAAGATGAACTTTCAGATCATTCCGTCTGGCAGTAACAACATACTCTTCTTCCATGCTCATTCCAGCAGGTACGCTTCTGCGGGCGGGAAAGTCGGGGGACAACAGATCAACACCGAAAAGCCCCTGAGGTACATCGTTACCGGTCCAGGCAAGCACCGTTGGCAGAATATCAGCCTGACTTACACCGGCTTCACATGTTGCACCCGCTTCAAAACCCGAGCCACAGATAATAAGAGGGACATTAAGCAGCTCTTCATAAAGAGAATGAGCATGACCGAACTTGTTGTGGTCAAGAAATTCTTCACCATGATCTGCAACAAGAACAACAAGGGCATCATCTGTTAACCCCCGTGCTCGCAACCCTGCCAGAAGCCTGCCGATCTGCCTGTCTGTATATGCAACCTCTCCATCGTATAGAGCCACAAGATTGAAGAGATCTTCGTCGGAAAGACCTATGATTCCCAGATTCACATTCACAACAGTCTCCCGCTGCCCCCATTCCGAGTTAAATTCTCCTGCATAATCAGGATCACTCCAGATTCCCGCAAAGGAGTCAGGAGGTGAATAGGTAAGATGCGGATCATAAAAATGAACGGCAAGAAAAAGCGGATCGCCTGACTGATTACCATCAAGCCACAGAAGAACACTATCAACCGTCTGCTCTGCATTCCTGTCACTGCTGCTTCCAAGAGAAGAGAAACAGTCGAAATGGTGAAAGCCCTGGTGAAAGCCAAAGTCTGCATTCATAAAGATCACATTGAAGAAAGCAGCTGTATTGAAACCGTAACTGCTAAGGTATTCCGTAAGTGTAACTGCTTCACTGTCAATTCCGTAGTATGAATCTCCCCGCCTGCGGGCATTGTGTTCAAGAGGAAGCAGACCGGTGAAGATCGTTGCCATTGAAGGAAGTGTCCATGGTTCACCGGCTGTTACGTTAAGATATCGCACACCATTTGCAGCAAGGCTGTCCATGGCTGGCGTGGTGTTCCTTTCATAGCCGTAGCAACCAAGGTGATCGGATCTAAGCGTATCAACGATCACAAGAATGACATTTCTCTGCCGGGTCGAACCACAACCCCCAAGCAAAAAGAGAAAGGAAGCAAATAGAAACAGATTCTTCAAGAACTCCGCCTTTCAATCAGTGTAGCCAATAATATACAGCCTGAATAAGGTACATGTAGCTCTATCCGGCTCAGTCGTTATGCACCTCGCTCACAACGACCATTCCAACTCGTTGCAACCATTGCGTTTTGCGTCTTTTCTCCTTAGAATATGGCCACTGATTATGTACTGATAATTCACTTGATAAACTCAAACCTGGGAGGATATATACATGTCCTGCAACTACTCCACCCGGGAGCTCCTGGAGGCACAGAATGTTGTGGCCACCTTTAAATATGAGCCTAAGCCGGCGGTAAAAGGATACACCGGCGAAGCGCTCAGGGTGGACCTGTCAAACTACTCCTTCAAGATCATCCCGATATCAGAAGAAACCAAGATGAAATTCACAGGCGGAAAGGGCTTTGACCTCTGGCTGCTGTGGAATGAAGTCAACGGTGACACCAAATGGGACAGCCCGGAAAATGGTATCTGCATCGCATGCGGTCCCCTTGGCGGCACTCCTTCTTTTCCCGGTACAGGCAAATCCATAGTTACTACCATTTCCCCCACCACAGGTTCTGTGATCGACAGTAATGTGGGCGGTCACTATGGCCCTCTGTTGAAGTTCTCCGGCTTTGATGCCCTGATCGTAGTGGGCAAGCAGGAAAACAGAGACCATGTGATCTCTATCGATGGCGACCTGGGAATTGTACAGATCGTTCGCAACGAAAGGCTGGACACAAACAGCCATATTGTTGCCAACCAGCTTGCAGACCTTTACTGCCATGATGAGGAAGACAAAAGAAACATATCCACTGTATCCGCCGGAGTCGGCGCTGACCACTGCTGGATTGGCTGTCTCAACTTCTCATGGTGGGACTGGCGCCGTGAACACATGAGGCTGAAGCAGGCCGGTCGCGGCGGAAGCGGAACTGTTTTCCGTGGCAAAGGTCTTAAGGGTCTTGTTGCCAGAACCTCCAGCTCACGGCCAGAGTGGCACCACACAGACATAGACGGAGGTGAATAGTATGTCCGGCGACTGCGATTGCGGATGCAAAAGCCCTGTTGATATAATAATCGACAAATGGAATGCTGATCCTGACTTCGTCATTGAAATGTTCCAGGATATACAGGAAGGCTACAGATACATTCCTGTGGATGCCCTGAATACAGTGGCTGCAAGAACAGGCAAACCTCGTGGAACTCTCTTCCATATCATCACCTTCTACAAGGCATTCAGCCTTAAGCAGAAGGGCGAAAAAGAAATACAGATATGTACAGGAACAGCCTGCTATGTAAAAGGTGCTCCTGATGTACTGGCAGCTTTCGAACGGGAGCTGAATGTCAAAAGCGGTGAAACCACACCAGACAAACAATTCACTCTTTCTGAAGTCCGCTGCGTCGGTGCCTGCGGTCTTGCTCCTGTTGTGGTTGTAGGTAAGGATGTCATCGGTGGAGTAACTCCGTCAATGGTGGCAGATATTGTTAAAAAATACAGTAAGGAGGGCTGACATGAACATCAATGAACTTAAATCTATCCAGCAGTCAGCCAGAGAAGAATACGATTCCTACAAGTCTGCCCTTATGGTGTGTGCTGGTACTGCATGCGTGGCCAACAATGCTCTACCGCTTATAGACGCATTGAAAGAAGAGCTTTTAAAAAGGGGTCTTGAAAGAAAATATCTTGTGGTTCCCACAGGCTGCAACGGCTTCTGCGCCCAGGGCCCCATAATGGTTGTACAGCCGGAAGGCATCTTCTACCAGAAACTCACCGTAAAAGACCTTGGAGAAGTTATAGACAAACATCTTGAAGGTGGCGAACCTGTAGAAAGACTTCTTTACAACCTTGATGGTGTTGCCATTCCCAGAATGAAGGATATACCCTTCTTCGGTAAGCAGAAACTTCTTGCCCTCCGTCACCGTGGCATGCTTAATCCCGGATCAATCGAAGATTACATCAGACTGGGCGGATACCAGGCTATCCACAAAACAATCACGGAAAGCACCCCGGAAGAGGTCGTTAAAACTCTTATCCGAAGCGGTCTCCGAGGTCGTGGAGGGGGGGGATTCCCAGCAGGGATCAAATGGCAGAGCTGTGTTGAAGCAGCTGCGAAAGCACAGAGAAAACCTGTTGTCGTCTGCAATGCCGATGAAGGTGATCCCGGTGCTTTCATGGACCGCTCCATAGTTGAAGCCGACCCGCACTCTGTTATCGAAGGAATGATGGCAGGCGCTTTTGCCATTGGTGCGGAAGAAGGCTTCATCTACATGCGCAAGGAATACCCTCTTGCCATGCACAGGCTTGAAGTAGCCCTGGAACAGGCTCGCGAAAAAGGGCTTCTGGGCAAAGGCATCCTTGGAACAAACTTCAATTTCGACATAGTTGTTCACAGAGGTGCCGGGGCATTCGTCTGTGGAGAATCCAGTGCCCTGATGGCCTCCATGGCCGGGCTTCCAGGTGAACCCAGAGCGAAGTATGTACGCTCGGTTGAAAAAGGCTACAAAGACGGACCAACAGTTTTGAACAATGTTGAGACCTGGGCCAATGTTTCTCTTAT
>JAOZLN010000353.1 GCA_029934845.1 Candidatus Sabulitectum sp. | reverse complement strand
AGATGCGGCCGTCCTGCACGAGCTTGGTCAGCGCCAAGCGGGCCACCTCTCGGCGGACCGGGTCGAAGCCGCTAAGCATGACCGCGTCGGGTGTGTCATCGATGATGAGGTCGACGCCGGTGGCTTGCTCGAGCGCACGGATGTTGCGACCCTCGCGACCTATGATACGACCCTTCATGTCATCGCTGGCCAAATTGACCACAGAAACACAACTTTCAACCACATGGTTTGCTGCACATCTCTGAATTGTTGTGGCAAGAATACTGTTAGCCTTATCATCCGCAGCTCTTTCGGCCTCATCCAGTATTCTTCTTGTCAGTTTCGCGGCTTCCATATCAGTTTCCTCGCGAAGGTTGGAAAGAAGAAGTGCGCGAGCTTCTTCACTGGAGAGTCTGGCAACTTCCTCCAGCCTGATATTGTGTTCCTCGATAAGTTTGTTTGCTCTTTTGTGTTTAGCCTGTAAAGCCTGTTCCATCTCGCCCAGTGCTGTCTCCTGCTGGGCCAGGGAATCGGCTCTTGTTTTCTGTATCTCTATGGCTCTATCGGATTGCTGAGAAAGCCTGTTGATTTTGTTCTCTCTCTTGTCCAGTTCAGATTGCTTCCTGCGAAGTCGTTCAAGCTCAACTGCCCTCTCTTCAACGATTTTCTCTCTGCCCTCAAGAAGAGCTTCTTTTTTCAGTGACTCAACTTCTCTTCTGGAATCAGAAAGAATGCGATCCGCTTCGGCGGATGCCCCTCCGATCTCCTTGGCTACAAGCATCTTATGCAGGTAAAAACCAAGCACAAATGCTAAAACAGCAAATCCTATAGGAGTTAGTATATGCATATCAGTGCTTTCCCCGTTTCAGGCGCAGGAACTCATCTATATTAATCGGGGAAACAGTGTCAAATCTCTAAAACCCTGCGGCACATTCCAGAGCACTGTCCTCCGAGGACTAGGGCTGATCTTTGCTGCTGCCTGGGGCGGATTTATGAAATATCGGCGGGGAATCAGACGAAGCTGTGCTGACACGCTCACGCTCATGAAGCACTGGAACGGAATGCCCGGTCGAACTGTCCTCCGGGGTCAGCACATCGTTTATTTTGTCAGCAAGTCCCGACAAAAACATCTGATGGCTGTCTTCCATTTCCTCGAGTTGTCTTGTTTTTGTAAACAACTCATCTGTGATGTTCAGTGACGCCAGAATTGCAACCTTCGCCGTGGAAGTCATGGCAATATTCTCTGTCATCTGGCGCATGCGCATATCAAGAAAGTGGGCGATCTCCGCAATGTAAGCAGGATCGCCCTCGCCTCTTATTGAATACTCCCGTCCGTATATGTTTACCCTGGTGGTCTCCGGACGGTCAGTCATTGGTACTCTGTCCCTGCTGATCTTTCAATTTTTCCAGTTTCCCAAGCAGAGCTTCAAGCCTCTGCTTTAACTCCTGCCTCTCGTGCAGAAGTCTGGCGTAATGTATTCTGAGAAGATTATAACCCTCAGAATCTGCATTACCCTTCTGGTACTCAATTCTGTTCTCCAGTTCTTCAACCCGGCTTGCAAGACGCTTATTATCATCATCCATAGACTGATACCTCAATATCAGCCTGTCAACCGCTTCTGTCAGCCTCTCCGACCCACCGGCCATGGACAATGGAAAGCCTCCCTAGTCTACTGAAAGACCCTTTCTGGCAACCTCGACAACTTTGCCGAAAGCCACAGGATCCTTCACAGCAAGATCTGCAAGCATTTTTCTGTCAATAAGTACTCCGGCCTTTGAAAGACCGTTTATCAGAACACTGTAACCTATTCCATGCTCTCTGGCCGCAGCATTAATGCGGGTGATCCAAAGGGCTCTGAAATTTCTCTTTTTGTTCCTTCTATCCCTGTACTGATACTCCATGGCTTTCTTGTTGGCATCTGCGGCTACTGTATACAGCTTACGCCTTCCACCAACATTACCCCTGGCAGCCTGAAGTACCTTCTTGTGCCTTTTGTGCCTGGCAACGGCATTTCTTACTCTACTCATTTTTCAGCCTCCGTGTTTACTTAGGCAGGAGAACTCTCATGCGCCTGGTATCGGAGGGTGACGCGATTCCTGCTGTGCGCAGTTTGCGCTTGCGCTTACTGCTCTTTTTGGTTTTAATGTGACCTGCATGACTGTGTCTAACACGAATCTTGCCGGTTCCTGTCTTCTTAAATCGCCTTGCGGCTCCTTTGTGAGTCTTCATCTTGGGCATATTGATCCCCGTCTCTTCTGCTACTTAGTGTTCTTTTCCCGTCTGGGGGCAAGTATCATTGTAAGAAACCTGCCTTCCATAACTGGCTGCTTCTCTATCTGTGCAAGATCTTCCACATCGGCAGATAGACGGCTTAAAAGATCGTATCCCTGATCCTTATAGACCATTTGTCTTCCTCGGAAAACCACTGTTGCCTTAACTTTGTGCCTGGATTCAAGAAATTCTCTGGCATGCTTCATCTTGAAATTATAATCGTGGGTATCGGTGTTGGGTCGGAATTTAACTTCCTTCAGCCCGCCGGAATGCTGCTTCTTTCTGGCTTCTCTCTCTTTCCGGTTCAGCTGATATCGATACTTGCCATAATCCATGATCCTGCAAACAGGAGGATCACTGGCTCCACTTATCTCTACAAGGTCAAGATTAGCTGCACCG
>JAOZLN010000084.1 GCA_029934845.1 Candidatus Sabulitectum sp. | reverse complement strand
TCGGCACCTGCCACCCATCTATTTCTGTTATAAGATCCTGTGCCTGGCTCAGCAAGCCAATATTCATCAGAACATGTACAATCTCATAAGCATAATCCGCCTGATGAATTCGCATTCCTTCTTCCTTGCAGATTTGCAGAGCCATTCGCAAAGACTTCAGAGCCTGTTCTGATTTCCCGACTCTCTGATAAGCCCTGCCCAGATTCGCAAGTGATATGGAAAGTGCCTCATTGCCTCCGTACTTTCTGGCTAGTTCTACAGCACTCTCAAGAAGAAGAAAGACTTCCGGAGAAGACGCCTCTCTTTCCAGGACCGTACCCAGGTTTCCTAATGCCTGCAGTTCCAGAACACGACTTCCTGTTCTTCTTGCAAGTTCCAGGTGTTTTCTTGTCATTCTTACTGCATCATTTTGTCTGCCTGGCAAGTATTTGTAAACAAGTGCAAGATTGCCCACAGCAAGAGTCTCCATTACCAGGTTTCCCGTTTCCTCGGCAAAAGCCAGAACCTGCTTGAGAGGTTTCTCGGCTTCCAGCCGCCTACCTAGCCGCAACATACATCCTGAAGCGTTACCCAGCGCCTTTACAGCAACAAGTTTTTCTTCAGAAGATCCATCCTTCAGCTCATCGTATACTTCCAGGAGAAATTTCATTGCCTCCTCGGTTCTTGCTTGAAGCATTAGTATGCGTCCCCGATGAATGAGAATATCCGGCTTCAACCCAGAATGAGATTCTCCAATACTTTCAAGCAGCTCCAGGGCTTCCTGTGGCTTGCCTATGTTGGTGGCAAGATTAACCCGCATCATCTGTAGTCTTGCCTGGTTTTCCGGTGACAGATCTTCAGAAGCAGCAAGGTTAATTGCTTCCTCTGCCTTGTTCCAGTCACCGGCAAGAGCATGAAGATCATAGATCATTTTGTAGGCATCAAGCCTTACAGAAATATCGCTGGTTAATGAGAGTACCTTTTGCATCTGTTCATGACAGGCAGTGCTAAGGCTTCTGGAGAATGAGAAGACACCAGCCTTCATGAACCAGATCGATGATTCCTCAATAGAGTCAGACTGCTCAAGATGGTAGGCAATACCAAGTGCCTTCTCTGGAATGGAACCCCACAGCACCATCATCTCTTTCGCTGCCCTGGTATGAAGCTTTCTACGCTCTGAATGAATCTGAAGATTGTAGGCAGTTTCCCGCAGAAGAATATGAATGAAGCTGAACAATCCATCCGCGGTGGGCTCCCAGACCCTGTCCGCAACACCCTTGTCAAGAGCTTCTTTTATGTTTTGATCCGAAGTAAGGTTCTTAAGAATACGGGGATCAAAAACTCTGCCAAGTACACTGGCTGCCAGAACTGCTTCTCTAAGCATCGGTTTAAGTCTATCAAGTCTGGCAACAAGCAGAGCGTGTATGTTTCCTGGAAAACTCTCTTCGTCAGGGATCTCACCCGAAGAAGTAAGCATAAGAGCGTACTGCTCCATAAAGAAGGGAATTCCTTCAGTTCTCCGGTGAAACCAGTCAAGCAGTTTTTCTGAAGGTTCAGTATCCTGACTCCACTCCAGGAAACTTCTGCAGCCTGATCTTGATAACGGAGACAGTTTCTTCTTAACAGGTGTCAAACCAAGCTCCTGCGTTATCAAATTCTGACCCGGTCTTGCCAGAAGAAGCACAGATGGCCTTTCTGTGCCAAGCTCTTCCAGCACTGCAGCAAAGAATGCAACCGAGTCAGGATCCATCCACTGAATATCATCAAAGATCAGAACTGTTTTACCCAGCAGACAGTGGCCTCTGATAAATGCAGAGGTCACAGTAACAGTGTTCTGAAGCCTGCCCCTTGGATCCAGCCCCTGGTAAAGAGACCTCTCCCAGTGAAGACCAACCATAGCGGCAAGTACTGATTCAGCACGCAGAAGTTCATCTGACACGGCGTGGGCAGCAGGGCTGTTCAATTCATCCAGTTCATCAATGAAACCATAAAGCTTCTCACGAAAAGCAGTAAGACCGCCAGCAGCTGGATCGAAACCCATCCACTCACCAAGCCATCTGGAATAGACATTGGAGCTTCCTCCGGATGATCTTTCAAACAGGATGGAGAGTACGGAAACATCTTCCATTTTATCACTTAACTCTTTGGCTAATCTTGTTTTTCCAATGCCGTTGGGACCTGTAAGAAGAATTGGGGTATTACTTTGTTCCAGTTCTACTTTCAGTTGCTCCAGAAGTTCATCTCTTTCAATAAGTGGAGGAAACGGATCGGCTGCAGCAATTCTTTTTTTCCAGGGTGAAAGAATCTTAGTCTTTACTGGAAAAGAGATCCCTTTTAGAAGTATATCCTTCTCTCCCTTAACACCAAGACAAGAAGTACGGTTAAAGACCGGTCCACTGTATACAGAATTCCAACCGGCAGAACTGTGCAGGCGAGCCGCAAGGTTAACCGAAGGGCCAAGAACTGTATATGACTCCAGCAGGGATGTTTTCAACAAACCACTGAAAACAAGACCATTTGCTACTCCTGCTTTTACCCTGCCATTTGCCCTGAAAAACACCTGTTGGAGCAGAAGGTCAGCCCGGTTGTAATCGTCCTCCCTTGAAACTGGTGCTCCAAACACTACCAGAATGTGGTAGTCGTCTTGCCCTGCCTCCAGACCTGAGACGAAACCACCGAGTTCTTCTGCAATTTCAAGAACAAGTTCCTGGAAACTTCTGGGGCAATTGCTTCCTCTACGGTTCTCCATGGAAAGGAATATGCTGGTCACCTGCCTGAATTCATTAACTGCAGTGTGAGTAAACAGATCTGGCGGAATGAAACATTCTGTCGGCTGTTCTATGGATGAAAATGGAGTGGATTCGTCATCTCCACTGAAAAGAACAGACTGTTTTCCAGAACAGTCCTGGTCTGACATGGCAGCATGTCTTACTGCGGAGCCCTGAAAGCTGTAAAAAGTCCAACCATTCATTGGAATGGCGTCCCAGACAATATGACCTTTACCAACATAGCTTTTCAGTGGAAGAACATCAGTTGAACCTAATCCGTTTATCAGCTTACAAGCCGACTGGGCATCCTTCATACTTTCCGGGAAAACAACAGTTACTGCATCTCCAGCAAAAGAAACCGGGAAGCCGCCAAAGCGCGTCGAAATTTCAACAACTGCAGATAAGGTTTTGCTTACCTCACTGGATACAAGCTCTGCTCCCTCTGTTCCCATCACCGACATTTTATCGAATCTGGAAGTAAACCCGCTTATATCAGCCAGAAGTACAGCCCCGTCGAAACTACCGGAGATCTCTCCCTGACGAATTCTTTCTTTTATAAACAACGGGGCGTAATTCAAAATATCCTTTCTAAATTGGCATTCTCAAACTTCTCGATACTCAAACACAGCTGGAGCTTGACCAACAATAGGCGTTGAGTAGAAAGGCTTCACGATCGATTGTGGAACCTTTATGCCGATGCTTCATTATCGGTCATGCTCCTGGACAATAGAGAGGCTTGTTCTCTTATGTCAAGTTAATGGCGTATGGCATATCTCTGCAAAAGTGTTTCCACCCGAGAACCTGCTCTACCCTCTTGAACGCATTATCTTTGGAGTATGAGAGTGCCGTAGTCTTTCCGGTGGGGAGGGTAAGCATCTAAAATGAAGAATGCCGTTGGCAAAAAACAGCTGATTGAACTGAGACACAAGCTTCACAAACAGCCGGAGCTGTCTGGCAATGAAGAGAAAACCGCTGAAACCCTCATAGTGTTTCTTAAAAAGCAGCACCCTGATCTTCTGGTAACCGCCATGGGCGGGCATGGCATTCTGGCTGTTTATAAAGGTGAAACACCGGGAAGAACTGTTCTTCTCCGATGTGACATGGATGCGCTTCCAATTAACGAAATTTCTAAGCTGGAGCACAGATCAACGATCAGTGGTGTATCACACAAGTGTGGTCATGACGGACATATGGCGATTATGTGCGGAGTTGCATCGAAGCTTGCCCGGAACAGGCCGCTGCATGGCACAGTCTTACTGCTTTTTCAGCCAGCAGAAGAGACCGGTCAGGGAGCTGCCAGAATAATAGAAAAGCTCAAGTACAGCCCGGATCAGTGCTTTGCCCTTCACAATCTGCCCGGTTTCCAGCTGGGGTCGGTTATTACAAAAGCCGGGCCTTTCGCAGAGGCTTCCAAAGGACTGATAGTAAAGCTTACAGGGGAAAGCTCACATGCAGCAGAGCCCCAGTGTGGAAACAGCCCTGCTGCTGCAGTTGCTTCTATTATTCTTTATCTTGAACGGATCTCTGACAATTCCACAGGTACCATTGCTACCCTGGTTCATGCCCGAATTGGTGAAGTTGCTTTCGGTACTTCCCCCGGGGATGCAACTGTAATGATCACCCTGCGCGCCACCCACACAAAAGAACTGGATTTCTTCTCACACAGGGTCTCTGAGCAGATCATAAAAACAGCAGCAGAAGAGCATCTAATGTGCAATTTGAGCTGGGCCCAGGAATTTCCCGCAACCATTAATGCCGAATTGCCCAATTCATTTATAAGAGAATCTGCGAATTATCTTGGGTATCAGATGATTCCCCTTACCAGACCCTTCCTCTGGTCAGAAGACTTCGGCCACTTCACTGACGAATTCTCCGGTGCTATGTTTGGAATTGGTTCCGGAATAAATGCTAAACCTCTGCACAGCAGAAATTATGATTTTCCAGACAGCCTTATACCTGTTGGAATTTCTATGTTCATAGAGATACTGGAAAGGTCACTTAAGCTTTGAACGATAAAATCAACACAATCAGGTACTACGAAAAACAGGCAGAATCTATCTCTGTAAGATACGAATCTGCCAATGTGGACAAACTGCAGAATAAATTGCTGCAGACGCTGGAAAGCTGCAATTCCATCCTTGAACTTGGATGCGGCTCCGGTAGAGATGCTGCCTTCCTTCTTCAGACACTTTCACCGGGTAGCATCAGAATTACCGATGGCAGTGACAATATGCTCGCCCTTGCGGAAAAAGTTCATCCCGAACTCGCCCCATTTCTTATGAAACTTGAACTACCAGAAGACCTGAGATTCCTGATAAGAACATATGATGGCATCTACTCCATAGCGACACTGATGCATCTTACGACAACAGAGATAAGTGAATTCCTTCTTGAGGCAAGCAGGTTACTGAAGGCTTCCGGGGTACTATTCGTCTCCGTCTGCACAACAAGAGAAGAGCAGGCGGAAGATGATCTAAGAACATTCACTCTGAAAAACAAAGAATGGTGGATCGGTCAGTTCGGAAATGCGGGGCTGAGGGTCACAGAAGCAGCAGAAGCCACCGATGGGCTGAACCGTAATGAAACGATCTGGCTGAATATCACTGCAGAAAAACAGTCGTAAACACTCCAAAGACAATATCACTTGACAAGCTCTGAATTATACTCTAGTATTCAGAGTACTCTAAACAATAAGGAGATGAATATGACAAACAACAAAATCGAATCGGATATCGGGTATGTAAAAGATCTGGTGACAAAGTCTGGCAGCTCAACTTCCCCGGCATCAATCTATATTCTCTGGGCGGCAATACTGATAGTGGGTTTTTCCCTGATTGATTTTGCCCCGCGATGGGTTGGCTTGTTCTGGATGATAGCTGGTCCTGCCGGAGGTATGTTAAGTGGTTTTCTGGGGTACAAGGCAGGAGCAAACAAAGGGCAGATGAATCGCGAGATTGGAATTAAGCATGCTCTTCACTGGAGCGGGATGATGGTTATAGTTTTTCTCGCCATTCTTCTTGGTCTCAAGGGTTTGGTTCACGGAGTTGTGAACAGTCAGGTTATACTTCTTGTTGTGGCTCTTGGCTGGTGGACAGCAGGTGTTCACTTCGACAGAATCTTTTTATGGCTGGGCGGAATAATGGTGCTTGGTTTTCTGGGAACACTGTTCATGGATAAATATGCCTGGACAACAATGGGGGCTCTATTGGGAATAGTACTGATCGTTACTGCAATACGACAGGGAAAGAAAAATGTCAGGTGATCAGAGTACAAACATCAGGGATGCTCTTAACAATCTGAACAAGCTTCTTGGGCACAGAGCA
Source organism: Candidatus Sabulitectum sp. (assembly GCA_029934845.1). Classification (GTDB taxonomy): domain Bacteria; phylum Fermentibacterota; class Fermentibacteria; order Fermentibacterales; family JCC-6; genus Sabulitectum. Next base: position 2,733 of record JAOZLN010000084.1, on the reverse strand, counting down.
AGACTGGGCATATGTGTTCTTCTGGCAAAACATACAGCACTTTCCTTCAGCAGATTAAAAGAGCTTCTTGAAGAAACCGACGGCAGTCTGGGTGCCCAGCTCCGCAAACTGGAAGATGAAGGTTTTATCTCTGTGAAGAAGGAATTCAGAAACCGAAAACCGGTAAGCTGGTACTGTCTTACTGAAGAAGGCCAATCCGGATTAGAGAAACATCTGGATGCGCTGACGCAGCTTATAAACCAGGAAAAGTTGACATAATGTGTATTGCTGCAATATTCCGGTATCTGGATGGGCAAGTTTAATTCAAAGCGAAGGGATGATCTATGAAATTTCTATTATTACTTCCACTGGCTGTTTTGCTAATCAGCGGGTGTGGTACTTCAGAGCCTGTTGACTCTGGAGAAACAACTGAAGTCACAACAGATAACACTGGTGATACCACCAACGATGAACCTTACACCCTGCCGGTGGCAGACAGTTACCTCACAGTAACAGATTCAATCGGTGTGGAGCTTGGCGACAGCAATTATGTCTTCGGTGTAATAATCGAAGCCTGCTTTACCCCTGCCGGCGATATTGCGATTCTCGATGGGCAAAAGGCCAATGTGGCGATGTTTACCCCTGCAGGTGAATTCATTAGAACCATAGGACGAGACGGTAGTGGCCCCGGTGAATTTCTTCTGCCTGCGGGCATGGCTTTTCGCCCTGAAGGCGGTCTTGTTGTTGCAGATGGCATGGGTTTAAAGCTGGTCTATTTTGATGAAAACTATGAGCTTGTCTCAGAAGCTCTGGGCTTCGTTCCCTCTCCGCCTGCGCAGCTTATTGCTATTGAGGGCATGGAGATAATTGGAATGAAACCCGATTTTGAACAGAGTGAAGACGGCATGTTCATGGGATTTACCGTGGCGAAGTGGGAAATAGACAATTCCATTCCCACGGTTGTTTACTACTCACAGATGTCTCCTTTCAACCCTGCTGATCTCAGTTCAATAGCAAGTGATGTAGCCCTTTTTGCAGCGTCAGCTGATGGCAGAGTGTTCACTTCACAGATGTCTACGGAAGAGTACTCATACACAGCATGGACCCCGGAAGGTGAAGAGATATTCACATTTGTAAACGAAGACTACGAAAAGGTTGAGAAAACACAGTCCGAGATGGATCTTGAGGCAGAGGTAGTGAATGCCAGAATGATCGCCCAGGGAATGCCTCCTTCAATGGCAAACTGGGAGCCTGATCAGTACAGATCGGCAATAAACAGAATGGCAATAGATGGCCTTGACCGCCTGTGGGTAACAACAGGTGAAGCCGGTACTGCTACATTCGATGTGTTCGACCTTGATGGTAATCTGCTTTTCACAGCGGCCATTGATGCAGGAGAGGCAGCAGAGAAATGGAATGTAATTATCTGCGAAGAGAACTTCATCTGCTATGACATTAATCCTGAAGACTATCCCAGAGTATTCTACGGTGCTCTGCCAGGATTTGAATAGATAAATTGCTTTGTGAAGGGGCGGTTTCTCCGCCCCTTCTTTATTGGATAACCTCTACCCCGTTCTGATCAAAGAAAATGTGTTCAACTAGATTGCCATCCTGATCAAAAACAGACACAACTCTGGCATAACCGGTAGCAAGGTTGATAAGATCGTAAGCAGTATCAAGGTAGCAGAGTTCCACACACGCACCACTGGAATCATAGACAAAACTTCGGGCATGACACCCAAGAGATGTGTTAACCACAGGCAGACCATCACTGTCGTAGTATGAAATAAGCTCCGGCTGACCATCTGAGGCGTAGGTAAACCGGGTGTATGCGAATCCGCCGGAAAAGTCTGCAATCTTCAGATCGGCATTGTATGTGGATGATTCTATCACCCTTCCCTGTTCATTGAACAATCTGCGAGTCACAGAAATACCCTCAACCTCTTTTCTGTTCCCAAAAATGTCCAGCCAGACAGATTCCGATATCCCACCAAAAACATCTCTCTTATAGATGGTAGAAGCCACTCCAGAAGAGTTCTCAATAGCATTTCCATCTATACCGTAGTGTCGTTCAACAATATACAGAGAATTCTCATCATACAATCTTTCAGTAAAGGCAAACCTCACCTCATTGACAACAACTCCATTGCTGTCAAATTCGTAGTTACCTGTAACTGCAATTTCATAACTGTCAGGCATCAGATTGCCATTTATGTCAAACAACCTTGTTGAAGAGAGGTTTCCCGCTGAATCGTAGTAATACCTGGTTTCAGCAATACCATCCGCAGTGCTGACAATCTCACCCACAACATCAACGGCACACCTGCAAACCACTCTGTGCTGTTCGTTCAGTGTGTACTGCCAGGCAAATGCAGAAACATTATCGTACTTGAAATAAACAAGGTCTCCACGATAATTCAAGCGAATCGCAGTACCTGTGTGGTTTGGAAGAAGTTCTATGTCTTCAGTGTTCCCAAGGGAATCCAGCGATAAAGCAGTTACAGTAGAATCATTATTCCATACCCATTCCAGGAATGGATTGCCGGAAAGGCTGGAAAGCAGAATGGGAAGACCGTGCTCATCCAATGCTATTTCGTAGCCGGATGTCGGATCCTGTAATCCTGCCCATGTCACGAAGGAATCCCCAGTTACAACTGAAAAGCCCTCAGGAAAATTGTACACCGATACTGGCTCACCCCGGTTAAACTTAACAACATCCAGTGTATCACCGTTTGCGGTGAGTTGGAAGCAAAC
>JAOZLN010000352.1 GCA_029934845.1 Candidatus Sabulitectum sp. | reverse complement strand
GCCTCACCGGCGCGAGCCCCAATTCTAAAGACTGAAATCAAAGGTGTCAACCCATGATCGTCAAGTGGTTGAAAGGCATCAACACAGCATGATCAAATAAATGAATAAGTACTTAACTCAGGGAATCGGCTTTCAGAACCATGCGTTATATATGAAGGCTGTCCGTCCCGCTGGTAACAACAGAATCCCCCAATGCATCCGATTGCTTGCCACTGTGAAAAGCAGTGTTCTCAAGTGATCCAAGCTCTGCCTCAATTGAAGTTTCCATTGGAGTATCATGGGTAGCCTGCCAGGAGATCATTACCGAGTTCAAAGCAACAGAAACGATCACTCCTGTAAGAATCACTCCGACAAAGCCGGAAACGACCGAGAGGAACCGGCCCCACCCGCTACTGGGAACAGTCTTGCCGTAGCCTACTGTCAAGGCTGTGATAAAAGTAAAGTACAAAGATTTTGTATAACTCTGCCATTTCTCAATTCTGCATGTGATCTTAGCCAGAAGACAAAGAATTCCACCAAGGAACAAAAGAACAGGACTAACCATAAAAAGCCCCGTTACAAACAGCTCTATGAATTTAATCGTAAACTTGATCGGGAGAAAATCCATTAATCCCTCACTTCATTATTAAATGCAGCACACGATCCGCACATCTTTTCTAAGATATCCCACCCCGGTGAATCAGAAGATAGCGTAGATAAAGGGAGCGAGCACAGATCCTTGAGTCAGTACCAGAATAAGACTCAAGAGTATCAGAACAATAATAATTGGAGTAAGCCACCATTTCTTTCGAACCTTCAGAAAATTCATGATCTCAGTGAATCTGCCCACAAAACACCCGCCTTAATCCAGGAGCGTGACCGAGATCGTCAGTTACGCTCCTAATATGGTTTTTCCGGCCTGCTGCCCGGGCCGTTTTTATCAACTTCAATCCAGTATGAGTTCGAGCTCGAACTGGACTTTTCAGAAAACCCTTTTTTTATTGGGGTCTTGCCCAGAATCCGCAAAATAAAGCCTGTTGGTATGATTGCCAGAACAAATACCAGAAAAAGCAGCACGTTGGTCATTATGAAACCCAGAACCGCCGCCAGTTTCATCCAGAGTTTCTCAACTGGCGCAAGTGCTTTGGGTAAAGCAAGCGCTAAAACAAGAAAGAGCAGAGATGGTGCCGCCGTGAATACCCAGCCAGGTCTTTCTCTCCAGAAAAGTAACCCTGAGATAACACCGAAAGCGGTAAACATCACCAGACCGTATTTTCTTAATTCCACCGTTGTTTTCTTCTGTCTGCTGCTAATCAAGCTCATAGATCTCCCGCCAGTCTCGATCCTCTTTAAGAGGAGGTTGCTCTTCTTTGAAAAGCAGGCAATTCCCAAGAGCTAAAATATCCATCTCGGTTCGCATAAAACACAGATATGCATCCTGTGGAGAACAAACGATAGGTTCCCCTCGAACATTGAAGCTGGTATTGATTATCACCCCATAGCCCGTTCTATCCCTGAATGATTCAATGAGTTTGTAATATTTTGGATTGTACCTTCCATCAACGGTCTGTACCCTGGCAGAAAAATCGATGTGTGTAACTGCCGGGATATCAGATCTGGGCACATTAAGCTTCTCGATACCGAACAGCTTCTCCTGCTCACCGGTCATAACTGTACACCTGTTCTTCTGTACCTGAGAGACAAGAAGCATGTAGGGGCTCGCAACAGAAAGATCAAAATACTTTTCAGCATCTTCCAGAAGAACTGATGGAGCAAATGGACGGAAGGATTCCCTGTTCTTTATTTTAAGATTCATAATGGATTGCATGGTCACAGATCTTGAATCTCCCACTATTGATCTGTTACCAAGAGCTCTGGGGCCGAATTCCATCCTGCCGTTGAACCATCCGACTACTTTGCCGTTGTCAATAGCTTCTGCCACAGTCTGAATAAGCTGGTCTTCAGGCATTCTGCGGTAGGGAAGATCACCTGCAGTAAGATAGTCTTCGATCTGCTGATCAGTCCATGAAGGTCCAAGATATGATCCCTTCTGAAGATCATTCACTCCGTCAACTTCCCTTTCACCATCCAGAACCTGGTGCCATGTAAAAAGAGCAGCACCAAGAGCACCTCCTGCATCACCTGCAGCAGGCTGAATCCAGATATTGTCAAACACTTTCTCTTCAAGCAGTTTCCCATTTGCAACACAATTCAGAGCCACTCCACCAGCCAGCACAAGATTCTTTTCGCCAGTTTCTTTTCGAACATGCCTGCCGGTTCTCAAAATTACTTCTTCAGCAACAGCCTGAACAGATGCTGCAAGATCCATATCCCTCTGGGTAAGATCACTCTCCGGCTTTCTTGGAGGTCCACCGAAAAGATCATGGAATTTCTTAGAGGTCATGGTTAACCCCTGACAGTAATTGAAATACTTCATGTCCAGCCTGAAGCTGCCGTCTTCTTTCAAATCCATGACTTTATCAAGAATTGTCTTGACAAATTTTGGTTCTCCGTATGGAGCAAGACCCATAACTTTGTATTCTCCAGAGTTTACTCTGAATCCTGTGTATGAAGTAAAGGCAGTATATAGAAGACCTAAACTGTGAGGAAAATGAATTTCTTTTTTCAGATCAATACGATTCTCAGCTCCGACACCCCATGCAGAAGTTGTCCACTCT
>JAOZLN010000083.1 GCA_029934845.1 Candidatus Sabulitectum sp. | reverse complement strand
TGAATCCACCAGAGGTTCAAGGCTTTTCATTAATTTGCCCTGACTGTCACCCATAATTCTTTTGAAAATTTTTCCAATAACACCCATTACGGAAATTCCTCCATACATATTCCGACCGCAACAAAACCGCCTGCGGCTGCTCCGGCCATATCCGCTGCAAGATCCCATGGCTGAAACCCGGAACCGCACAAGCCGTCATAAATTTCTTTTAACAAACCAAACCCTGCAGTAATAACCATCGATTTCTCCGGTTCGGAGGTTGCAGCTGTAGCAACAGATGAAAACGAAGCAGAGAAAGCAAAATGATTCCATTTATCAGAAGCAACAATAGAACCACATCCACAAGTGAACATAACAAATACAAGAGAACTCGTGCACACAATAAATCTCAAATTGGTTCACCGTACCCGGCAGATGTACTTGTAAATTCATTCAGCAGGTCAAGAAGAGAATCGGATTTAACCGCCCACAAGCTGTCTCCGCTCCAGAGAGAAGAAGATTCTCTAAGATACGGAACTGCATTCATCATCTGCCCTGATCTCATGAGTTCTCTGCCGTAAAAATACAGTTTCCAGCCAAGATCCGCAGAAGAAGAAGGGGTCTGCCTTAACTCCCATGATCTTCTTGATGCCTCAATTGACCCATCAGGGTCATCCAGTGCCTCATAAATTGACGACGCCGTCTGCCAGAAATAGAAATCACCACTGCCGGCCTCCTTCAATATCTCAAACTGGAAAACTGCATCCTCCAGATTGTCTGCCTGTATCAATTTGTCTATAAGCAGACTTCTGTAGAATTCCATGTGAGGCATAAGCACTACAGATCTTTCTATGTACTGAAGCCCGGAAGAACCGTGAATGATCGAAAGCCAGCACCCTGCATCTGCTGCAACTGAATCTGTTTGATTGAGAAAGGAGGTCTCAAGCCAGTCAAGAGATGTTCTTTCGTTTAGTTCAAGATCAAGGTCAATTTCGGCTCTGGCCAGCCTGTATCGGCACGATCCACCACCACTTACCAAATATGAGTAATCAAGAACACTGGCAGGATCATCGGATAAAGCCTTCAAGAGCTCGGAAAGACACCTTTCGCTGCCTGGCTGAAGAAGCAGGGCAGCCTGGGCATACACCTCAGCAGAGTCATTCCGGTCCAACAGATTGTAGCACCATGCAGTACGATAAGCAGCCCACCAGTTAGAGGGTTGTGCCTCAGCAAGCAGACGATAACTGCCTACTGCTTCAAGAATGTTTCCTGACTGCACCAGAGAATCACCACTGGAGACCGAGAACAGAAGAAGAAAGAGGATCGTACCCGTCTAGAATCCTCCAAGATTCAGATTGCTTTCCGGTAAGGCTCCACGGTACGAAACAGAAAAAAGAGAATTCTCTGTAGGTCGCCAGTTCAGCTGAAATCCCCCCAGAACTCTTCCCATTTCTTCGCCTCCGGAAAACCTCATTAATCTTGAATAGCCCATCTCCACAGTTGCATCCACGTCAGAATGAAGTGAAAAATGCATACTGCCAATGTACGTTCCCTCTCCATAAGAACCGTATGAACCGGAGGAAACGGAGAAACTCGCTCTGCTGCTGAATTCCGGATGAAATCCTGAAGCGTAGTCGGGATAATCAACCAGATTAAAACCGGAAGGATCAAGACCCCAGGCAAATGATGCGGCAAAAACAATCAGTAAAATCAGAATGCTCTTTTTCATAATAAATCTCCCTGTTAATGATGCTAATATTACCTATACAAACAAGGGCGGTCAATGTTCCATTTCAGTGAACCAGCACTCTTCCACTTAATGCATCTACCAGAACAGCCTTCTTACAATCCCACAGTGAACCCTTACCACCAGAGATGGTGAAAATATCCTTGGGATCAACATGCTTCCAATGTTGCGATAGCTGCCCCTTCTTAGAACAGCTGTAACTTTCTTTATTCGATCAGAAGATTGGAAATGCCACACTGCTTCGTCAGGTCCGGATCTGTCTCCGCCGGATCTAACAGTTACTTTTTTGTCCGCACTGTGAACATCCAGCACTCTGTGAACCACAAGTAGTTCCATTTCCTGTTCCTCATCCGCTTTTACGAACACTGCGATCATACCGGGTTTAAGCTCTGCTACGGGAATATCCTCTGCTTTAAGAACATCACCGGGAATAAGGTTCGGCCACATTGAAAGACCCTTTACCCAGCCGCGACTTTCGTGTGGCAGATTTTTCATGAAATAATATTTCTCAAGTCTTCTTGAAGTCCGTATCTGATTATGTATGCAGGAAACAACCTGAAAAGTTCCTTAAGAAATGAAACTGCCTGCTTCTGCTCCTCAGGCAGGATGTTCCCGAAAGCCATAATTGATGAAAGCTTCACCGCACGGTAAAAGGCATACTCCGGAGATATCCTGCATCTGAAGCCCGGTGAGCCCTTTTCTACAAAGTAAATGGTTTTAAGAACAGCACCGTCTATTTTCTCGGTTCCCATGTTCTGTTTCATGGAACCGCAGGGCAGGCATCTTACCACACCATCGGTTCCACGGGCTATTACCACACTGTCGTCTGCAATAGCACCGTATCTCTTTCGAGCCAGCTTGCCCATAATGGTTGATTTGCCTCCTCCGGACATTGCCAGAAAAATAGAAGCAGAATCATTTTCCGCAACAGATGATGCATGAAGAACAACCCCCTCGGGAAGTACTGCCCGGAGCTGAGCTCGAAGAATAAATCGATCCATCATCTTTCTATCAGCCTTGTTTCCGGGAAAAGACCTGCCTCGTATGCACGCTGGCAGAGAATATCAGGGCTGGTAACAGCACCGCCTGTTTCCATGTTGTTAACCACACACTGTCCTATACATGAGTCTCTGTGTATGCATCTATGGCATACACCTTCAATATCATGGGGAAGAGAAGACCTGATCATTTTGTACACAGGTGAGTTCTCCCATGCATCATGAACCGAAATGGCTGGAAATTTACCCCATGCCATTTCTTTTCTGGAAAAGGCAACTCCACAAAGAGAAAATGTACCGTCTGGAAGAACCCCCATAAGATTTCTTACAGGGCAGTACCCATGGTTTTTCAGCCGATTCACAGGAAGCAGAGCTGCAGGAACAGAGGGAAGAACCCCCCGGGGGGTTTCCTTGTCGATCCAGGTAAAGAATTCAATAATGTCCTCTATCGGGTTCTTATCGAAAAAGTTATCGGATTTCCCCCTGCCTGATGGTGTGATAAAGTTGATCTTCAGTGTACCTGTACCTATTTGTTGAGCAAGTTTTATCATGTCAACAACAGGCTGGCGCTGGGCGGTAGAAACAGACATGATTATCTGATTGCTGATGTTGTTCTTAACCAGCTTCTCTGCGAATTCTACAGTCTTTTCCCAGGCACCCCTCTGCCCCCTGAATTCGTCATGCAGCCGGGCTTCTGCATTGTCCAGACTTACGGAAACATGAAAAGGCTTCTTTTCTGCAAATGCTTCCCACAACCCTTCAGGCTGAAGAGTTCCGTTGGTTTCGATAACGATCCTGGGAAAAAGGCTGGCTGAGTACCTGTACAAAGGAACGATATCATGGTAAAGCAGCGGCTCACCGCCTGTTAATTTCAGATAGCTGCACCCCTCTGCTACAGATTGAGAAAGCAGTTCTTTCCAATTTTCCAAAGACAGAAGCTCCCCGGTAAAAGAACCTTCATTTACCCAGCAGTGCCTGCAGTGCAGGTTGCAGCCACCTGCGGGGTTGATGTACAGAACTCCCAGAGTGGGCAGTTGTGAACTCATATTTCTCCCATGGCCAGCTTAAGGCATGAATGCCTGTCAATGCCGATATCCTGTTTCATGTTCAGCGGCTCTACAGGGCAGCCACCGGAACAGACATCCAGGTATCTGCAATCGGTGCACTCCGGATAGTCAGATCGCTTCTGATCCATGAATTCAGTAAATTTTTTCATTTCTTTTCCGGTAAGTATTTCTTCAAGAGACTGCCTGGTAATATTCCCCAGAGTAAGGTCCGGCAGATGGTCACAGGGAGTAACCCTGCCATCAGGGAAAACTGCAATTCTTCCCACACCTCCACCGCATGAATATGCCCTGTCTTTTCTCTTGCGCAATTTTCCCTCTTTGCATTCAAGCATTGTGGCCCGCATGTCCAGAAGAGTGCCCTGAATTCTGCCGGGATGCTTCACTGCAAGAATACTCAGCTCTTTCGCAGCTTTATTCACTTTTGCCTGTTCAGGAACCATATCACTGTTCAGTTCAGGGCCTGCAAGAAGGAAATTATTGAATTTGATCCACTGGGCACCAAGGGAGAAAGCAAATTCTGCTGTTTCGGTAACCCTGTCAACGTTAAGACTTGTGGTTGTACAGTAGAACCCGAAAGGTATATCTGCCTGGCGAAGCTTTTCCACGCCCAGAATCAGTTCTTCGAAAACACCGGTACCTCTCTGGCTGTCAACCGTTTCTTTATCAGGGCCATCAAGACTGACCATGAATTCATTGAACCTGGAAGAGTACTTCTTTACTGTTTCAATGATCTCCGGAGTTATAAGAGTTGCATTGGTGTTAATGGAGAATCTGAAAGGTCTTTTGTATACCTCACCGAGGAACTGAATGAGATCCGGCCTTGCAAGAGGTTCTCCTCCTGTAAGTGTAAGTTTAAGAAGTTTGCTCCTCTGGAGTTCATCCAGAATCTTTTTCCATACAGAAAGAGGAAGGTCAGTGTTCAGGCCGCCGTAACTGGTTACAGAGCAGTGTCTGCACCTGAGGTTGCACCTGCCGGTAATAAGCAGATTTGCCTCACGGGGAGAAACCCAGTAGGGAGCCATCAAACCAGGGCACCCTTTTCTTTGAGCTCCTTTATGAAATCATCAAGATCCTGTTCAAGATCCTGCTCTTCAGGGTAGTGTTTCCTCAATTCAGAAAGGATCTTCTCTTTGTCTTTTCCGTTGTCTATCATGTCACAGATACCAAAGGCGACACCTTCGGTTACCTGCAGATCACCTGTATCTATGTTGAAAAGAATGCCCCCTGCAGGCTCTCTTCTAAAAACCACACCTTTTGCGTATTCGAGTTTTTCCATTGATTCCTCCAGTTGGTTTATACCCCCAATATAACACTCCATACAAGGAGTGGAACGGGAGAACTGGCCCCTGGAAGAATAATCCTGAACTGCTCTGCTTCAGTTAGAAAGAGGCCTTTATGGAACCCCAGCTGTTACGCTGAAGGGACACAGGTGTTTTAAGCTCAAAAAACGAATCCCAGCTGTGGCTCTGTTCTGCGAAGGAGTGGTACTGTCCACCCTCGAAATACCACATAGGTGAGCCGAACACCACTGGATCCTGATAAAGTACATAAGAGTTAAAAACTACACCGGTCTCGAGCCAGTACAAACTGCCTGCATCTACTGCAACAGCCTGTCCCAGGTCAAGTGTCATTTCATAGATAGGCTCACCACTGAACGAATCACCTGTAGCAGAATATGAAACTGCGAAACTTCCCGAAAGCATCGAAGTGGCATTATTGGGATTTATGTCACCTGTGTCCTGTGTGATCTTCAGGAATACCTCTGTTGGGGGCGTTTCATTAAAATACTGATAAATAATCACATGCTGGAAATACCCGGTAAAATCCGGAGTGAAATCATCAGCCACACTGGTGTAGCTTGTTCCACCGTCTACAGAACCAAAGTTATAACTCTGCGTAAAAATTGTATCGCTGGCATACCCTGAAACAAAAGGAGCCAGAACCAGCATGGCAACAATCACTTTAACAATATCTCTCATACGCCTTCCCCTCGAAATGCGACCCCACAACTCGTCCACCCTCTCTAATTATAGTAAACAGATTTGCCTGCGCACAGTTCCACGAATTCGCTTCCGGCGGGGTAATATGAAAGTAAACTTATGTTGCAGAAGTCAAGACGGATAAGTCAGCTAGAATGAAGCCTTTATAGACCCCCAGCTGCTTCTTTCAAGAGCAACAGGAGTTCTTATCTCGAAGAATGTATCCCAGCTATACCCGAATGCATCATAAATATTGTGAAATTGCCCTGCGTCAAAATACCATACAGAAGTGCCAAAGACTACTGGGTCCTGGTAAATCCAGTATGAACCGGAAACAGTGCCGACCTCGAGCCAGTAGAGTTCTCCGGCCCAAACAGGGGTTACTGTGGGAAATGATAATGTAACTTCGTAAACACTACGCCCATTAATTAGATCTCCTGTATCAATCATGGAAGGAACAAGATTTCCTGAAATCAGTGTAGTGGTAATGTTTGGATCGATATCACCGTTGTCTTCGGTGATTTTGATGAATATGTCATCTGGAGGAGTACCCTGGAAAGTCATCCAGAGAATAACAGACTGCAAATCACCAGAAAAAATGGGCACAAAATCATCTGCTAGACTTGACGATTGTATTCCATTTTCAGCTTCTGCAAAACTATAAGTCTGCGTAAACAATGCGTCACCTGTCTGTGCATAAGCAGACAGAGCAAAAGCAGACACAACTAGAAATATAATAATTTTCATTTTCCACTCCTTCAATAATAAACCATCACCATGACTCTATGATAACGAACATATAGCTGACTGCACAGGTTCCACAGAGCTGGTCATTGTACAAAATGCTTCAAAATAGTATTATTGAACCATGATCAGAAAGGAATACTATCATGTTTTTCCCGGAAAAATACACAAAGCCTGCCCTGCAGAGCATAGTTGAGGCATCAAAAAATGGCTGGAGTGCCACATGTGGCGGCGGGACTGCACCCGGATCCGGTGGGGAGTTTTGTAACACTGGTGGTATTGCTGGTTCTGGTTCTGGTACAGACACTTCAAATTTGCTGCTGTACTCAAACCCGGACAGCACCAGACTGTTCAATACCGATGATGTGGGAAACGGTATTTAGGGTTTCTGCTTTCTTTTCAGAACAGCAAGGGCTCCAACTCCAAGAAGCACACTGAACCATAAAGTGGCGAACCTCATCAAGAGGGTCGTCACTGTTGCTGTGGCTGACGGAAGGTAGTCGCAGAGAATTCCATCAATTGTCAACTCTGTTAATCCAAGACCACCCGGGATCATTGATATTGCACCGGCCACGCTTCCTGCAGCGTGAGACAAGAGTGCAACTCCTGCAGGCAGGCTGTACCCCATGGAGGCTGCAACAACACACAGCACCAGTGCCTCTATCCCCCAGGAAACCATACCTATTGGTACTGATACAGCAAGGCTCTTTGCATCAAGAAGTTTCACCGATGCGTCTCTGAAGTCATCGAAGAGGTGCTTCCTCTTTCCAAGGAACGGAATTTTGTGGGCAATCTTTGAGAACAGACCCCAGGCCCACCGGTTCAACAGAACAAACATCGCCATTGCAACGAACAGCGCCCCTGCTCCTGCCGCAGGAAGAGCTATTCTGCTATGTACCAGAAGTGCTCCGATCAAAGCCAGAAGTACCATACTTATCAGGTCTGTAAGCCTTTCTGCAACCACAATGGGGCTTGTTTTTTCTATGGGTATACTGTGGCGTTTCTTAAGCAGACTGCACTTCAGCAGTTCGCCCATCTTCCCCGGTGAAACAGTCATGGAGAAACCTGCAATAAACACAAGAAAGCTCTCCTTCAATGGAATCTTCTCACCTATTCGGTGGAGAAAATACTGCCACTTGAGAAATCTGATCCCGTAGTTAAGAAGCGGAAGAACCAGAAAGAGAGGAATCCACAGTGGATTAATGGAATCGGCTGCGGAGATCACCTTCTGTATGTCTGAATTCAGTACAAGAACAGTGTAAAGAACAATGGCAATAACAATGCCCCATATGGCCTTCTTCATGGGCTCAGCTCTTTGTCTTTTCGCCTGTGATGGCCAGAAGCTCCTGTTGCAGCTTTTCTGTACCCGGCTGCTTATCAAGTGTTTTAAGCGCTTTGGTGGCCAGTCTCTTTGCCTCGCTGGTGTCGTTAAGTTTAACAGAACACCTGGCCGCAAGACCGAAAGCCTGAGCCTTGCCCATTCTTGTGATCGGAGTATCAGGAAGCAGCTCAGCTGAGGTCATAGCACTTGCCCTGGCCCTGGAGTACTCTTTGCGTTTCATATGAAGCATTGCAAGATTCAGATAAACTCCACTTTTACCAGCACCCTCGCGTTGTTCAAGAGCTTCCTCAAGAAGCACTTCCGCCTCATCAAGCCTTTCCCCCATATTGATGAACAGACCTGCCAGGTTTACCTTCATTGTACCTTCAAGCCTGGGGTCCTGCTTCATTGCTTTTATGTAATACTTCTCTGCACTGTCATTCTGGCCTTTCTGCTGGGCAATGTAAGCCATCTGAGCCATGGCGGTGCCGCTGTTGTCTCCGGCATCCATTGCGGACACAACTATCTTCTCTGCCTTGTCGGTTTCACCACTGCGGATAAAATAGAAAACCAGAGCATTAGTCAGAGGGCAGGCCACGCTTTTTCTGTTCCTGTTCACCTCAAGATAGTCTATCATATCCTGAACATTACCCCGGGCTGCCATTTTGGCTGCTTTCTGAAGCTGCCTCTGCTTCCAGACTGGAGACTTCAGAAGCCTGTACCCAAGAAAGATCGCTATGGCCAGACAAATACCTGCAACTACGTAAAGAATGTTCTCGGTTCCCATGCTGTTCTGTCCTGTCATTTGTGAAAACGTAAATTATTTGAAAGTCAGTTAACTGCAGGTAAGTCTAAATGCCTCCCTGACCGAAGTTTCTGTCGAAATCACTGAATTCTCCAAGAGTTGTATCTGCCGCAAAACCAACGCTGTCTGTGTGAAGTTCACAGACAGTGGTAGGTGCCGTACCCTTCCAGAAAAGT
>JAOZLN010000351.1 GCA_029934845.1 Candidatus Sabulitectum sp. | reverse complement strand
AACCGTGATTTTTGCACTTCTTGCTGGTACGAGTACTGAGGCAGAACTACACTCAATAATTGAGATTATTGATGAGGAAGGTCAGTTTGCCTTCACCGACGGTTCTTCCACTTATTTGTTCCTGGATAATGGAAGTTTCTACCTGGACCCTACTGGCATGAGTGGCAGAGCAGTTGAGGGCAACTGGACAAATCCCGACTCCAACAGGTTTGAGATCACAGGGATCTGGGGCTGGAACAACGGTATCTCTTTAATTGATGACAAACGCAAAATGACCATCTTCATCTATCTGAGATCTATGGAAACAGAGATTTCTGAATTACTCTGGCGATCTGCAGACTCAAAACTCTATGATGTCTACTTCACCATTGAAGAGATTACAAAAATTCAACAGCTCTAGAAAAATATTCAGAGTTTTTTGTCAGAAAATCCTGGCAAGTAAACGAAGCCTCTCTCTATACAGACCAGCTTCTTACCGGCAGGTCATCAGGGTCCAACACCTCCATTGATTCAAAATATCTTCTTGTAAGATTGAGGTTGGTTAACAGGGGTATGTTATTGTCCACTGCGGCTCTTCGTATCAGATAGTCGTTTGAGAGTTCATCAGGCTGATTGTTCTTGGGAAGATTGATAACAACACCGATCTTTCCCTCTCTGATAAATTCAATTGAGCCCGGATGACCTTTCTCCATGGGCCATCTCAGTGTTTCAACCGTAATTCCATTTGTTCTAAGAAATCTTGCAGTTCCAGAAGTTGCGTAAAAACTGAACCCCATATCTCTCATTATGTAGATCACCGGAAGCCAGAGAGCCTTCTGTTCCAGTGGACCGGTGGAAAGCAAAGCCGTCTTTTTTGATATGATAAATCCCACGGAACGCATGGCACTTAAAAGAGCCTCTTCCATGCTCTCTCCTATGCATCCCACTTCACCTGTGGAGGCCATGGCCACACCCATCACCGGATCTACTCCGGTAAGCCTCTGGAATGAGAACTGAGCCGCTTTAACCCCCACATGATCCAGATCAATAGATGATCTGGTAACAGGTTCAATCTTTTCTCCCAGAATTGCGCGGGTGGCCAGATCAATGAAGTTTATGCCAAGAACTTTTGAGGAAAGGGGAAATGTTCTTGAAGCCCGGAGATTGCATTCAATAACCCTGATCCTGTTGTCTCTGGCAAGGAACTGTATGTTGAAAGGACCTGTGATCTCAAGCGCTTTTACAATCTTTCCTGCAGTCTGACGCACTCTTCTTACCGTCTCCACAAAAAGCCTCTGTGGAGGAATAACAACCGTGGCATCACCTGAGTGTATTCCCGCATTCTCCACATGCTCACCAAGTGCGTACAGCATTATCTCACCGTTCCTGGCCACACCGTCAAATTCGATCTCTTTTGCCTGCTGAATGAACTTGGATACAACCACTGGGCAGCTGGGGTTAACTTCGGTTGCCCGTGAAAGGTATGCAGACATGCTTCTGTCATCCCATACCACAGCCATGGATGCCCCTGAAAGCACATATGAAGGTCTTAGCATCACCGGGTAGCCAACCTTCGAAGCAAATTCTGATGCTTCTTTAAGATGCCCCACTTCACTCCATTCAGGCTGATCAATACCCAGTTCATCAAGCAGTGATGAAAATTTGTGCCGATCCTCTGCCCGGTCAATACTGTCTGCGGATGTTCCAAGTATTTTTACGCCCTGGCTGTGAAGCCTTGGTACAAGATTATTGGCTATCTGCCCGCCCATGGACACAATGACACCCTCAGGCAGCTCGAATTCGTAAATATCAAGGACTCTCTCCAGAGTAAGCTCGTCAAAGTACAGTCTGTCACATGTATCGAAATCAGTTGAGACCGTCTCGGGATTGCAGTTGATCATTACAGTGAGGTAACCCATTTTCCGTGCAGTTTCCACTGTATTTACACAACACCAGTCAAACTCTACACTGGAACCTATTCTGTAGGGTCCGCTGCCAAGAACAACCACTGCTCCTGCCACCGGCTCTACATCATTTGCTTCACCCCAGTAGGTTGTGTACAGATAGTTGGATACAGCTGGGAACTCTGCTGCAAGGGTATCGATCTGTTTGACACAGGGCTTGATGCCATTCTGTAACCTGAGCGACCTTACAATGCTCCAGTGAGCATCTATAGCTTTTGCTATCTGGTAATCACTGAAGCCCATTCGCTTGGCATGGATCAATTCTGCTGCACTGATTGAATTGATATCCCTCATTTTCATCTGGTTTACTGTGTTAACCACCTCTTTTATCCGAAAAAGAAACCAGCGGTCAATCCGTGTAAGCTCGTGAATCCGGTCAACAGTCATTCCACTTGCAAATGCCTCAACCACTGCGAATATTCTTCTGTGGGTGGGTTGCTTCAGTTCCTCTTCAAGGTCGGTGAACTCAAGACTGTTCATCACAAGACCGTGCATTCCGGTACCTATCATTCGGAGAGCTTTTTGCAGGGCTTCTTCAAAACCTCTGCCAATTGCCATCACCTCTCCCACACTCTTCATCTGGGAACCGATTCTGCTGTCTATCCCGTGAAACCGCTCCAGATCCCACCTTGGGACTTTAACAACAATGTAGTCCATAGCAGGCTCAAAGAATGCTGATGTGCAACCTGTTACGGTATTGCGTATTTTCGAAAGAGGCATCCCAA
>JAOZLN010000350.1 GCA_029934845.1 Candidatus Sabulitectum sp. | reverse complement strand
ATGAGCCTGCCCTACGGGGAAGACTTTTACTACGCGCTCGCTTTCGCCATTGTGAGTGGTCTTGAGGATGGTGATGAATCTTTAACCCTCCATGCACAGAACTCCGGCCTTGTTTACGTGATAGTTCATGATACCGGAGGAAATGGTGGGTCTTTCGCACTGAAAATACACTGATGTCTCTGGAAGCAGATCTCACTGTTCTTAAGCTCAATCAAGCTGTCAGATCAATTTTGCAGTCTGCTTTTCCTGAACCCGTGTGGATCAGAGGTATTGTAACAGGGCTAAGAAGAGTCTCCGGAAGAGGTCATACGTATTTCCAGCTTGCAGATCCTTCTGAACCTGGCGGGCAATCTCCGGCAGTTGCCGATTGCGCCCTTTTTGCAGGAGAAAGATCCAGAATATCAATTGAGGCGGGCCGACAGGCAAAGCTTTTTGAGCTGGAAAACGATGTAGAGGTAAGAATTCTTGTATCTGTAAGCTTCTGGGACAGATCCGGTCGTTTTCAGCTGATAGTTAAAGGCTTTGATACCAGCTTCGCCGGAGATTCTTCAGCAGTTCACCTTCAGCGGCTTATTCTGAAACTAGAGAAAGAAGGAGTACTTCAGGAAAATGGAACACTTCTCTTTCCCGAAGTTCCACTTAGCATAGGTATTGTAACCTCAAAGGGTTCTGCTGCTGAAAAAGATTTTGTGAAAACCCTGGACGAGTCTGGCTACCCGTTTCGGGTATTTGCTGCATGGGCTGCTATGCAGGGGGCAGAAACATCCGAATCTGTCTGCTCTGCTTTCAACAGACTGGTGGCAGATACTCATGGTAACAAACTTGATGCTGTTGTTCTAACCCGTGGCGGCGGATCTGTTACCGATCTGGCATGGTTCAATGATGAAAAAATAGCACGAACAGTGGCACAGCTTCCCTGGCCGGTTGTTTCTGCAATAGGCCACGAGATAGACACAACTCTTCCTGATCATGTCGCACACACAAGAGCAAAAACTCCCACCCATGCTGCTTCAATCCTGGTGAATGCTGTGGCAAGATTTGATGACAGAGTATCCACACTGAACCGTTCTCTTGTTTCAAGCGTTTCTCCCCGTATTCAGATGGAGAATCTCAAAATAGAAAACCTGACTGGCAACCTGACTCTTCACCTTGGTTCACTTCCCTCAAGAAAATCGGAAGAGCTGCATAAACTGGCTTCTAAACTGAATCTGTCGGTAATGGCAGAACTTCACAGACAGAAGTCGCTAATTTCCGAGGCAGAAAAACAGGTGGAAATCCGTGACCCTGAAAAAATGCTTAAGCTTGGCTGGGCTGTTGTCAGAGACACAAACGGTT
This sequence comes from Candidatus Sabulitectum sp., assembly GCA_029934845.1. Taxonomy (GTDB): domain Bacteria; phylum Fermentibacterota; class Fermentibacteria; order Fermentibacterales; family JCC-6; genus Sabulitectum. Next base: position 1,342 of record JAOZLN010000350.1, on the reverse strand, counting down.
TACCACTGCGAACTGTTAATGCCATAGATGAAGGGCAGACCATAAAAATATCAATGGACAAAGGATGGCTCACGGCGATTGTTAAGGAGAAAGTAAATGATTGAAGAAATGACTTATTCACAGATGCTTACGGAACTGCAGAAGATCGTTGACTCTGTCAGCCGTGACAACTGTCTGGTTGATGAACTTGAAGAAAAGGTTCAAAGAGCAGGCGAGTTGATAAAAACACTCCGGAAGCGTCTTAAGAAAACAGAGAAATCAGTATCAGAGATGCTTACCGAGATTGATGGTTAGTTATCGCAGGTTCACCGAAATGTGTGTATCCATCAGCCCTCACAATGGTTACCGGAACTAACTGACCTGGTTTATAGTCAAGAGATTCCAGAATAACAAGCCTGTTCCCCATGGTTCTTGAGGCCATCTGCCCTTCCCGCCTGGCTGGACCCGTTACCAGAACTGTCATTTCCCGGCCGATTATCTTTTTTGATCTCTCCATTGTAATAACTGCCTGGAGATCCTGCAAAACTGAAAGCCTTCTGAGTCTTTCCTTTACTGGAACAGATCGGGGAATATTCAAAGCGGCGGTGCCGTCCCGCTCGCTGTACCGGAAGAGGAAAGCGTAGTCGTATCTTACTTCTTCAAGCAGAGAAACCGAATCTTCAAATTCCTCCAAAGTTTCTCCGGGGAATCCGGCAATCATATCGGTTGAAAGCACTATGTCCGGCATAAGATCCCGCAACATAGCTACTTTGGCGAGATACCCATTGCGGGTATATCCTCTTCCCATTGCCTTTAAGATTTTGTCATTACCCGATTGCGCCGGAAGATGAAACTGATTGCAGATATTCTTTTTGGATACCATTACCGAAGCAAGCTCTTCAGTAAGATCCCTTGGGTGACTGGTTACAAACCTGACTCGGCACCTGTCGCCTGCAATGGTGGAAACTTCTTCAAGGAGCTTTGGGAAAGCTGTGCCGTTATGAATATAGGAATTAACATTCTGCCCCAGCAGGGTTATCTCACCATAGCCTGCCTCAACAAGCCCCTCTACCTCTTTCAAAATGAGTTTTACAGACCGGCTTCGCTCTCTTCCTCGAACATATGGAACTATGCAGTATGTACAGAAGTTGTTGCATCCTCGCATAACAGTAACAAACGATCGTGGGAACTGCTCTCTTACTGCAACAACCTGCTCATAGTCTTCCGTGCCCTGTGAAGTAACGGCAACTCTTCTGCGTTCCTGAAGCAGTTCCGGTATCAGGTGGTACGCATCCGGACCGATGACATAATCAAGCAGTTTCATTTTTTTCAGAAGACTTTCACCGTGTTCCTGAGCAACACA
>JAOZLN010000082.1 GCA_029934845.1 Candidatus Sabulitectum sp. | reverse complement strand
CGGCTCCGGTGACCATGAATTGAAGTGCAGTAGGGTCTATATCTCTGAAAGTGCCTTCTTCTATGCCCATTGTAACCATGGATCTGACAGTACTCAGGAAGCTCTTTAAACCCTCTCGACCCTGTTCTGGAAATGTTTTTGCGTTACCGGCAAGCTCTCTAAGCATAATGGATGGTATCAGTCTGTTTTCTGCTGCGTTCTCTGCAATGCCCGCGAGAATGTTTGCCATTGTTTCCGGGGCTGTTATTGAGGATTCCATTGCTTTCATAATCGCGTTCTGAAAACCCATCTGCCCTCTTAGAACAACTCTGCGGTAAAGCTCTTCCTTATCTCCCACACGGTAATAGAGCATTGCCTTGTTAATACCGGCTCTTTTTGCGATGGCATCAACTCTTGCTCCATCAAAACCTTTCTGGGCAAACTCCCCGGCTGCTGCATCAAGAATTACCTGCTCATCCATCTTTTTCGGAGACATCTTTCCTCCATTTAACTATTCTGTTTAACCGTTTGGTTAAATATAGCAGAATGATTCCCATTGTCAACAGCTACATGTACTTGTAAATGTGTTCCGCCGGGTTGGTGTTAGAAGATCAGAACCATTCGCCTGCTGAAGAAGAGTAAGTGATCACAGTTGACGAGTTGAGGGAATTGGGATCACTCTGCAAACATCCTAAGAAAGAGTCTAAACATCCAGCCGCTCTACAAGCAGTACCTTTTCTTCTAAATCAATACTCTTGACGACTATTTTATCGCCGCTGTTAAAACCATGTCTGCCTTCACCTCTAGCCAGCCAGTTCTCTCCGCCTACCTCAACTCGCATGTCTCCATCGAACTGAGAAGCTCGAATTACAAACCCTTTTCTTCCAATGAGTTTGTCATAACCCTGACCGTGATACGAAGGCTTCCGTAAATACTTCACCAATACCACAATAAACCCGGCAACTACAAGAAATGAAACCAGAAGACAAATTGATCCACCCATTAAACCCCTCATTTCTACTGTATGCAGTTACTAACGATTACAATCTCCTGACTACTCGTCAAGTCGCTATGCCACCTGTGATGTACAGCACATATCTACCAAAGATACTATTGACTGGAAAAAGAGTACGGTGCTATCATAGCGCTGTTAACAAAAGCTCATATAGCACAGGAGGGCTATGATTTTATTTAAATGTCTTTGGACTCTGTCCTTGCTCCTTTTGCTGCAAGTACCTGTTGCTGCCTCAGACGGGGAAACAGAGCAACTGATAATAACTGAAGATGAATTTGACCTTGAACTGGAGATTCTGAATGCTGTCGCTGCAGAACAAGACTCCGTAGTATTTCCCCGGGCCACCTACCTGTGTGAAAGCACCATAATTCTCTTAAACATTTCAGACATTTATATCATATTTGAACCAGGATCGAAAATTCTTCTTGATGACACAGAGCGACATGTGATCCAGCTGCAAGACTGCGATAACATTCACATATCAGGTGGATATTTCAGCCATGTAGAACCTGAGGAATTCGATTATTGCCAGGGTTCTGTATTCGACCTTGTCAGATCAAATTCAATTGCAATAGATCGTTGCGAAGTGCGAGGTTGTGGCAAAGTCGGTTTTTTCGTAACAGAGTGTTCCAATTTGTTTATTACTGATTGCGTTATCAAAGATAATACTCAATCAGCATTCCGTATTGTAAGTGTAGATGAACTGCTCATAGCTGATTGCGTCATTGCTGATAATGACCATCTTTTTACTTTTCAAGACAATGGGGCAATAACCCGGCTGCGTATGGTGGGAAACACTATTACAAACAACGGCTTTACCAGCAACTGACAGCATATCTCATAGAGTGATTGAATGGAACTTTTGACTCCCATGTATTTATAGATACACAAACCATAGAATGGAGTTTTCGATGAAAAGAGTACTACCGGTTCTTATAGTGCTTCTTGCAGTTTTTACTGCTGCAACAGCCCTTGCACAAGAGCCCCCCACCGTTATTACTGTAAGTCACATTCTTGTCTGCTATGAAGGCTGTGCTGCCCGAGGTACTTTCACTTTGACAAAAGAGGAAGCCCTTGCGAAGATCGAAGAGATCAGTGAAATGATTAGTGATGGTGAAATTAATTTTGCACAGGCTGCTGCTGAGTATTCCCAGTGTCCTTCCGGTGCCAATGGCGGCGATCTGGGTGAATTCGGTCGTGGACAGATGGTTCGCCCATTCGAGGATGCTGCTTTCGCTCTGCCTGTAGGCGAAATGTCCGGCATAGTTGAAACTCAGTTTGGTTATCATTTGATCTTTAGAGTGAAATAGTCTTTCTACAGCCCTGCTCAGCCGATGTTGACAGGGACAAGGAATTAATTACAGAACGCCCTGCTGAATCTATGTTTACAGGGCGTTTTGTTGATTATGTTTTATCTACTGCAATTACCTCTGGATCCCCTGTTTTCATTTATTTAATAGTGACAGGAGTGCTATGAAACTGGAAGTACCAAAGACAAAGATCATACCATTCAAAGAAAAACTCCATGGGCGAGTAATGGTTGATAACTACAGGTGGCTGGAAACTGAAAGTGAAGAGCGTTCAGCATGGATAGATCGACAGAACAAACTTGTTGATGACAATTTTCTGGATGATCCAAAGCGTGAAGCTTTCTCAAAACGATTTGATGAATTGTTCAACTATGATAGAACAGGTTTTCCCGCATCAACTCTTTCGCGTATTTTTTACAGGAAGACTGAAAAAGGTAAAAAACACGCCTCGCTGTATATGCGCTCATGGCCAAATGGTGAAGAGCAGATTCTTATCAACATAGATGATTTCAGCACAGAGGGTAACGTAAGTCTTGGTTCTTGGGCGGCAACGCGAGATGGCAAACTTCTTTCATACCGGCTGTCAAAAGATGGAAGTGACTGGACGCATCTCTACATCCTTAATATTGAGACAGGGGAAATACTTGATGAGATCCCGAAACTGGTTTACACCGGGATAGAGTGGCTGCCGGACAACACCGGGTTCATCTACTCTCGCTCTACCGACCCGGACAATCTTTCAAAGAACGGTATGAAGGTTTTTCTGCACAAGCTGGGAACAGACTGGCGGCAGGATGAAATGATCTTTGGACATGGGCTTAGCGAAACGGATCTACCGGAAGTTTCCGCTATTTCCCGTGATGGACTACACGCTGTTATCAGTGTAAAGCATGGTCTTACTGTAAATGAACTTTTCTATGCTGATCTTTCTGCTGAAAAGATCAGGTTTGACTCTTTAACAGACAACAACCCCGACCGGTTCTTCGCCGAGATCCACAAAGGTGTACTCTACATTAGAACCAGTAACAAGGCACCAAACTACAGGGTATGCAGAGTTAATCTGGACGGATCACTACCCCTTTTAAATAAGTGGGAAACACTTGTGCCAGAGGGTGATGATGTGCTGTTAGGGCTCAGCCTGATGGGCGACAGGATGTTTGTCAAGAAGTCAATAGATGTTAGAACGCATACCTATATTCATTCACTGGATGGAAAAAGAATCGGAGAACTTGAATACCCGGGCATTGGTAACGGCTCTCTCCCTTATGGTGAAGACGAAGTAAATGCTGTGTTTGTTTACTACTCCTCCTACTTCCAGCCTGGTGAGACCTATCAATATGATGTAAACAAGAATACACTAACGAAATTCACAGAAAACAATCTGAGAATTAACACCGATGCATACATAACCGAACAGGTGTTTTTCAAGAGTTTCGATGATACGGTTGTGCCCATGTTCATAGTACGCCACAGGGATGTTAAGCTGAATGGCCTCAATCCTGCTATCCTTACTGGATACGGAGGATTCGGCTCACCAATTCTGCCGTTCTTCTCTGCCTCCACGGTATTCTGGCTGGAACAGGGAGGTATTTACGCCGTTGCCAACCTGCGTGGCGGTGGTGAATACGGCGAGAACTGGCATAAGGCCGGTATGCTGGGGAACAAGCAGAATGGCTTTGATGATTTCATCGCAGCAGGCGAGGCACTCACAGGCAAAAGACCTGTACGAGTGTACGGCGACAGCGATTTTGCCGTTCGCAGATACACCAGCAGCACGCATCTTGGTATAATGGGCGGCAGCAATGGTGGTCTGCTCACAGGGGCCGCACTTGTGCAACGCCCTGAATTATGGGGTGCGGTTGTATCCAATGTTCCGCTGCTTGATATGCTGCGCTTTCATCTTACGCAGGGCGGAAAATACTGGATGTCTGAATACGGTGATCCGGACAAACCTGATGATTTTGAATGGCTGCTCTCGTATTCACCTTATCACAATGTAAAAGAGGGTTCGAGCTTTCCTCCAACCTTTCTTAAAACATCGCTTCATGATGACAGGGGAACTGACTCGCTGCATGCTTTCAAAATGGCAGCAAGGCTGCAGGCTGCTAATGTTTCCCAGAACCCGATCTTTCTGCGGATATTGACAAATGTCGGTCATGGTGGAGGTCGAACCACTCAGATGAACATTGACGAGCAGACTGAAATTTTCCTGTTCCTTACAAAACATCTAATGTAAACAAACTTAACTACCCTGCCGACTGCAAATTGGCAGGGTAGTCGCATAACTCTCACGATAACCAGTGGTTGCAATTCTGTATTCAAGCTAAGTTTCAATTCCGGGATTCTGCTGTTGCAACTTACTCTTGATATGAGTAGAATTGACAGCTTTAGTTATTGTTACGAATTGAACAAACGGCTTTCTGTCTTCCGAATCTTTGAAAGGAAATTGTAATGAGAGTGACGATACAGCCTCTATTCTTAATTCTTCTTGCGTCCGGATTTGCACAGACAGGGTTGGCGTTCCCTTCCCTGCCGTCAATCCCGGATATTCCCGTTGATATTCCTTCCCTTTCCGATATACCTCTTGTTGGAGATTTCCTTGAAGAAGAACCTGCAATTACTTCATGCCTTGATGATGCCGTTTCAGAAGTTCCCGACATGGACAACTTTGAGCCTGAATTCTTTAGCCAGCTCTACGATATGCCGGTAAACTCTAACGGTTCAATATTCCTGCTTCCCGGAGCTTATGAGCTTGAGACAAGAAGTTACTGCCTTCACGCTGGAACCTATGTTTCTGATACTGGGGGCAACGGTTACATTTATGCACCGCTGGTCGGAGACAGAAGAGACATCATCCAGGCAATTCTGGATCGTTCTTCAGACCATGGTGAAATTCCTCAAAGAGATGTACAGGTGCTTATCTGGGCAGTGCTGGCAAAATACGAGTTTACTGATATGAACTCAAGTATGCAGCGAACGGTTACAGCCCTTCTTACTCCTGATGAGATATTCGAGCTTAACGGTGGCTACATGGCTCTTGTTCCAGACGACATGATGAGCCGGGTGTTCGGAGAACTGCCGGAACCGCTAAGAGCAGTAATGGAAGCAGAAGCAGGATTAAGAAACACACTGTCAAGAGCAGGATCAACCTATGAGGAGCTGGAAGCGATAGCTGTTCTTCCCGGTAACCCACCTGCACAGTGCAACGAAAGAGATATTCCTGAGGGCAGATGGTCTTTGCATCCTGCCGGTTACTACATTCGCTACTTCCCCTCGGGTTACACCCATACAAGAGTGGAAATATGGGTACCGGAAAATGAAAACAGGAATCTTTCATTCTCAACTGGTTTAAACAAAGCTCCAGGCAGAGAATTGCGTAAAGGCTGGGATGATGACTGGAGTGGTTCATCCGATGATGGTGACTGGTTAGGCGGACCAAACGGCATTGCAATGCCAGGGAATACCAGCAGGCAGAGACTGCTTGTTTCACCCACTAAGAACGGCAGTCGAGTGGATACTGAGATCGGAAGAATCAAGAATTCCGTAAATACCTTCTCAAATATTGCCGGTGTTCCCACAGATTTCCTGGGAGTGGTCAGCATGGGGCCGGGTTATATTTTTGACAGAGGGCTGGATAAGGTTATCGACCTCTATGGCTCTGCAATAAAAGCACTTGGCATGGATCCACCAAGATTTGATTACACAGAGTACGCTATTCCGGTCATTGTTCATGTTGATTCGTTAACACCTGGCGGTAATCTTTCCCCTGAGATGTCTCAGGCTATGAATTCTTTTGTGGAATCGGCCATGGCTCTTAATGCTGTTATGCAGGCTGCTCAGATATCTCTTGACCGAATGGGTGGTGCAGAGATCGACAATGAGGAATTCTGGATGGAAGAACAGGCTCTCTGTTATGTATTCTACAAAAGACTTTCAGGAGAGTACCTGATTGAAACTGCTGACCGTTTCTCTCATCTGTTTGATGTTTGCAGGTCGGAAGGATTGCAGGACACATACATTACCACTGCAATGGCTTCGGAGTATTTAAGCAACCTTCGGTCAAATGGCTACTCCAGTGAAGATATTGAGTTCATGCACTTCCTTGGCAGAACTGATGATCAGATCCAGGAGTCTCTTGAGGTGAAGCTTTCAATTACTGCATCGGAGATGGAAGGCAGCCTGTTCGCTGCTGCAGATGAATGCTTTTCTTTCATGCGGGAATGCGGAGCTCAGTGGCAGTTAATGCCCGAGGTTAACCCCTACTGGACAGAAGGAGTTACCTACCCCATTTACGCAAACTGACCGATTTCAGATAATTTCAATCCCCGCTTTGCTCAACTGAATAAAGCGGGGATTTTCTGTATAAGTGAATCAGGATCGTTACCGGATAAGACAGAGGAACAGTAGTAGCTCTACTCTATCGAAGAAGACAAGCTTGTAATCTGTGTTGTTAAAGTACGCCACCGTCAGGATGTATACCGTTGATCCTCTTTCCCGCTTGAACATTGGCTGCTGTAGGGACATGAACCGGAACAGCTTGAACACACATTCCCTGATTTGTGATTGCGTATGGCTCTTCTTGTAAGGTATACAGTTACGGCTGCTACTATGATCACTACTATTACGTTTTCCATTCTATATCACCAGCATTCCCACCTGGTACACTATCAGTGTAACAATGTAGGCAAGAATTGTCAGCCCGAAGAGCTGTATCATTGCCCACTTCCAGGATTCTGTTTCTTTTTTTGTGGCTGCTATGGTTGCCACGCAGGGTGCACTTATCAGTGCGAACAACATCATTGCAAGACCCTGCAGGGGTGTGTAGTGCTCTTGTAGTTTCTCCCTGAGAGTACTGGAGTCTTCATCAGCCTCGCCCACTGCGAATACCACACCCATCTGAGATACAAACACCTCCTTGGCAGCAATAGCACCCATGAGTGCTGTTGTTACCCGCCAGTCAAACCCCAGTGGTGCCATGGCCGGTTCAAGAAACTTGCCCATTCTTCCTGTAACTGTATGGGTAAATACTTCCATCTGCCGTGCATTCTCAAGAGTTGTTACTGAATCTGCTATAGCTTCTTCATTGAGACCGGAGATGTTTACAGCAGCGATCTCCACATCGTAATCTGTTGAAAACTCGGTTTTCTTTGGGAATGAAGAGAGAACCCAGAGGATGATGGATATGGCAAGAATAACTGTTCCCGCTTTTTTTACATACTCACCTGCGTTGTCCCATGTGTGCCGAAGAATAGAAATTGGAGTTGGAATGTGGTATGAAGGCAGTTCCATTACAAATGGGGTTTCCTCTCCTTTAAAAACCTTTTTCCTTAGGAACTTGGCCACACCTATTGAAAGCAGAATTCCAGTAAGATAGATCATCCAGACAAGAGGAGCCCTCCATACCTGGGGGAAGAATGCCGGTATGATCATCATATAAATAGGGAAACGGGCTCCACAACTCATGAGAGGCGCGACCATAAGGGTGGTGAACCTGTCGTTGCGATTCTCCAGTGTCCGAGTAGCCAGTATTGCTGGAACCGTACAGCCAAAACCGACCATAAGCGGCACAAAACTCTTGCCGTGAAGACCGAGCTTCTTCATAAGAGAGTCCATTATAAAGGCAACTCTTGCCATGTACCCGCTGTCCTCAAGAAGGGCTATGGCAAGAAAGAGCAGGAAAATGTTGGGCAGGAACACAAGCACTCCCCCAACTCCACCGATAACTCCCTCTACTATCAGCGCTCGAAGCATGCTTTCTGAGCCTGCAGGCCATAAGCCTGAAACAGTGTTGCCCAGATACCCGAAAAGCTGTTCCATATAACCCATGAGAGGCTCACCCACTGTAAATGTGAATGAGAACACCAGATACATCATTACAAGAAAAATAGGGATTCCCGCATATTTGTTCGTTACAACAGCATCGATCCGATCTGTACGGGACATGCTTGTGCTCACAGGCCTGACAACAACCTGTTTAACAAGCTCTTCAATGTACTTGTACCGAGCTCTGGCAACAAGCATAGCGCTGGATATGCCCCGTGTTGCCTCAAGGCGGGAAGAAAGCTGACTGACAAAAGCAGTAATGGTTTCATCCTCCAGGCCGCCCACCTGAGAATCACCCTCAAGAAGCTTTATTGCTTTCCACTCACAATGCTGTTCATTGTGACCTTCCAGCTCATCGCACAGAATACTTACGGCTCTCTTGATCAGCGAAGGCGCTCCCTTTACCCATGGGCTTGAAATCTCTACACCATGGTTCTCTGTAATTGCGTTTTTAAGGTTGGTGATCCCTCTGCCGCGATTACCAACTGTTTTAACCGCAGGAAGACCCAGTATGGATTCCATTTTTTCCAGATCGGTTATGTAACCCCTTCTCTCTACTGCATCCCACATGTTCATTGCCAGGATCATGTTAACGCCCAGCTCCATGAGCTGCATTGTAAGATAGAGGTTCCGCTCCAGATTTGAAGCGTCAATAACATTTATGACAAGGTCGGGCTTTTCTTCAAGAATAACATTACGAGCAATAAGCTCTTCCGGTGAGCCTGCTGTGAGACTGTACGTTCCCGGAAGATCGATAACTCTTACTTCCGTGCCCT